>JAKACF010000177.1 GCA_021821585.1 Actinomycetes bacterium | reverse complement strand
ATCACGACTGCGTTGACGAGGCTGTTGCGCAGGTTCGTCTCTGCCGGAGTCAGGCCGGAGGCGGGGAAGGTGAGCGACAGCGTCCCGACGAGCCTGCCGTCGGCCGTGAGCGGGAGCACGCGCGGTCGGGATCCCTGTGAGGGGCCGGGCACGGTCGCGACAGTATGACCGCCGCTTTCGAGCCTGAGCCCGACGCCTTCCACCCGGGCGAGAGCGAGCGACGGCGACAGATCGGCTCCGTCCCAGCCGCCGGTTGCGAGGTAGGCCGACCGCAGGCCGCTCGCCAGTGCGCTCGCGTAGACCGTCTCGGGCTCGCGGGAGGTGCTCCCGACGTCGACGTCGAACAGGACGAGCGTCACGGCCACGAGGACGGCGATCGAGACGAGGGCGATCCCGAGGAAGGCCGCCGCCAGGCGCCGTCCGAGCGAGCCGAGCAGCGGCAGGCGCGGGCCCGGCGCCCGCCTGCTCATCGGTCGAGGGACAGCCCGAGGCGGTAGCCGACGCCGACCACCGTCTCGATGATCCTCGGTTCCCTGCCGTCGTCGCCGAGCTTGTGGCGCAGGTTCTTCACATGGCTGTCCACCACTCGCTCGTAGCCCTCCCACTCGTAGCCCCTGGCGGAGTTGACGAGCTCGTAGCGGCTGTAGACCCTGCCCGGCGTGCGAGCGAGCGTCTCGAGGATCGACCACTCGGTCGGCGAGAGGCGCACGAGCTCGCCGTCGCAGCGCACCTCGTGGCGCACGTCGTCGACCACGAGGCGGCCGCCGCCGTAGCTGGCGGGACCGGGCGGGTCCTCGGCGCTGCGCCCCCGTCGCAGCATCGCCTGCACCCGTAGGACGAGCTCCCTCGGGCTGAAGGGCTTGGTGAGGTAGTCGTCGGCTCCGAGCTCGAGCCCGAGCACGCGATCCTCCTCCGACGCCCTCGCTGTCAACATGAGCAACAGGACGTCGGAGCGCCGCCGGAGCTCCCGGGCGACGACGTTGCCGGGGACGTCCGGCAGCCCGAGGTCGAGCACCACCACGTCGGGGGCGACCTTCTCCTCGAGGGAGAGCGCCTCGGCGCCCGAGCCCGTGGTGAGCACCGACAGCCCCTCCCGCTCGAGGAAGGAGCGTACGAGCTCACGCAGCTTGGTCTCGTCCTCGACGACGAGGACCGTTCCCCTCATGGCCGCCCGCGCGGGTACGCGCGCCCTCGCTCCACAGAGTGATGGTGACCGGGCGGGGAGGCGGCCGGCCAGAGGAAAAGGTCACAAGCCTGCCACCGTCGCGGCGCTCGGCCGGTGTGGACTCAGCAGTGCTCGAAGGCGGGCAGGTGGCTCTCCTCCGAGGCCGCCCTCAGGTTGTCGAAGGCCCGGGTGAGCACCGGGTCGGACGCGACCTTGGCCATCGACTGCTCGTACATCGTCACGAGGTGCTCCTCGGTGCTCACCCCGAGCTCGCAGGCGGCGTGCAAGGTGGAGGGCGAGGAGACACCGGCGGCCGGGGAGGGTGTCGTGAGCCCGTAGGTCGTGAACAGCTGCGAGATCGTGGCGACGTGGCGCTGCTCGGAGGTGACCACGTTCGGGAAGGGCCCGACCTCACCGAGGCGAGCGACGACGGCGCGGTAGGTGGAGAGCGCCCCGGTCTCCGCCTCGTAGGCCGTGGTGAGCACGGTCTTCAGGACGGTCGGAGTCGCCGACGTCGACGACGGCGTCGTCGTCGAGGGTGCCGTCGATCCCGATGACCCGGTGCTTCCTCCAGAAGGCGGGGAGGTGGTCGCGCCGCTCGTGGTCTTCGTGCTGGAGGGGCTCGAGCCACAGGCGGCCGCGACGCCGACCGTGGCGGCGAGCGCGCCGCCGACGAGGATCCGGGCGAGGCGCCGCGACGTCGTGACGGAAGGTGTTCTCATAACTCCGACGCTGCGCCCGGTGGACCCGGGGGCTCCAGGGTCTTTGGACCCCAACTGCCCCCGCAGGGCGCCGGGAGGGTATTTCGGCCCTAACAGCGCCTCCGCCGCAGCGTGACGCTCGGAATATGGCCACAAGGCCGGCAACAGCGGAAGTGGAAAGGGACGCTTGGTGATGCGACGACACCGTCTCTCCACGCGACCGCGACTCGTGGTCGCCGCCGTACTCGGCGGGCTCCTCGCGACCGGCTCCGCCGCAGTGGTCGAAGGTGCGGCCGCCGGCGCGGAGGGCCCGGTCATCACCGTGAACGGGGTGCCGATGCCGCCTTCTGGCAACACGCTGCTCCCCGGCTGCACGATGACCGTCGCCGTCTCGGGGCTTCCGGCCGGGAGCCACCAGGTGAAGGTGAACGTGACGGCGATGGACCCGACCGGGACCGGCTCGGTGCTGAGCGTCGAGGAGTCCGACGTCTCCGGCAGCTTCACGACCGGCCCCCGCAACCTGTCGGCCACCCTCTATGAGAACTATCGCAAGGCCGCCAACGGGTTCCACCTGAACGCGGCGGTGAGCATCGACGGCTCGGCCGCCGGGAAGGGCAAGTACTGGCTGGCGTGCGGCGCGGTGCAGCACCGCGGCCACTCGGTGCAGGTGGTCTTCACGGTCGACTGGAAGGGCGCCGATGGGGTGGTCACGACGACGCCCCCGAAGGGACTGCCGAAGCGGTTCGGGCTCAGCGGCTCGAGCGGGCAGGGCCACGGCGGCTGCGGTTACCGATCGGGGCAGCTCTCGTGCCAGTGGGTCGTCACGACCGAAGAGAGTGGCACCGACGAGGCGGCTCCCGTCGGGCTCAGGGTGAGCGGGCTCGGCACCTACATGGTCGTCGAGCAGAACCTTCCGCCCGGCTGGTCACCGGAGCTCACGACCGTGGGCCAGTTCGCCGGGAGCCCCGAGTTGCGCCAGTGGACCGGCGCTGAGGACGACGAGGGCGAGTCGGCGCTCGCACCTGCTGCCCTCCCGGCTGCGGGTGGTCCTCCGACTGTCCAGCACGTCGTGGTGAACGTGCTCGACCACTGACTCTCACCACACTTCACCAGACAACCAAGAAAGACAGAGAAAGGAGACCGACATGGTCAGATCACCAGCGCGGCGCACCACCAAGGTGCTGAGCGCCGCGTTCGGTGCCGTCGTGCTCGCCTCGAGCGTCGTGGTCAGCATCGTGACACCGACCTCGAACAGAGCAGGTGCTCAGGAGACCACCGGCAGCACTGTCCGAATTAGTGCGGCGAGCGGTACCGACGGCGGCCGGGAGCTCTCGGCCATGAGCGCCGACGGCCGCTACGTCGTCTTCGTCGGACGGAGCAACAAGTACTGGGGCGTCTACCTGTATGACCAGATGACGGCCACGACCCAGCGGCTCACCACGTCGAACGACATGAACCCGGCGATCAGCGCCAACGGCCGTTACGTCGCCTATGCCCGCTACGGCTCGGTGCGCTCCGTCTACCTGCTCGATCGCAAGACCGGCACGACGACGCTCGAGAGCGCCACCTCCACGGGTACAGCGGCCGACGGCCAGAGCGACTACCCCTCGGTGAGTGCTGACGGCCGCTACGTCGCCTTCCAGTCGAGCGCCACCAACCTCGGAGGGACGACGACGACCTCAGGCAGCGGCAGCGGCGGCAGCGGGGGTGGCAGGACGCAGGTCTACGTGCACGACAACAAGACCGGCACCACCACGCTCGTGAGCGCCTCGCCGACGGGAACAGCCGGTGACGGCAACTCCCTCTACCCCGACATCACGCCGGACGGCCAGTACGTCGCCTTCGCTTCGGCGGCGACCAACCTCTTGTCGACCACCGCCACGGCGGCGGCCAAGCCGGCAGCCGAGGAAGGCGAGACCACCCTCCAGCAGGTGTTCGTGCGCGACCTCAGCACCGGGACGACGAAGATGGCGAGCGTCAGCTCGGAGGGCGTGGCCGGTGACGCTTCGAGTGCCGCCAGCTACGGGCCGAGCATCAGCGACAACGGCAACCTCGTCGCCTTCGAGTCGGATGCGACCAACCTCGTCGCCGGCGACACGAACGCCGAGCGCGACGCCTTCGTCCACGACTTCTCCACCGGCGCGACCACGCGGGTGAGCCTCGACTCCACCGGCCAGCAGGTGACGATGGCGACCACCGACCTGCTGCCCACTCCCGTCATCGGCGGTGGGCCACAGATCAGCGGGGACGGCCTGTATGTCGCCTTCGAGTCCGACGCGGCGCTCACCCCGGATGACACGAACGGCGTCAGGGACGTCTACATCGACACCCTGGCGACCAACACCATCGAGCGGGTGAGCGTTCCTGTTGCGGGAGGTACCGAGGCGACGGGCACGAGGGTCGACGGGAACACCGGCGAGACCGTGCCGCAGATCAACGGCTCGGACATCGCGATCAGCATCGACGGGCGCTACGTCTCGTTCACCTCGGACGGCGACCTTGCGGGCGACCGTCCCACCTCGACTGAGGAGGGCACCACCGAGACGAGCAGCGAGCCGGCGATCTTCGTCCGCACCCGCAACTTCCCGACTGTGGACTCGGTCACACCGAGCACCATCGGGCGGGCTCGTGTCGACGTCACGGTGACCGTGCACGGGACCAACTTCACCCCGCCGTCGGCCCCTGGTGACCTGAGTGTCGACCTCGGACCTGGCGTGACGATCAACTCCCTCACGTGGGTCTCCGCCACGGAGCTCACGCTCACCGTGGAGACGCCCTGGAACTCCGCCCTCGGCGCCCGCGTTCCGACGGTCGTCAACCCCGGGAGCGACTCGGCTCGGGCGACCGATCCGAATGCCTTCGTCGTCACCCCGCGGGGGACCGGTTACCGGGTCGCCACGGCACACGGAGGCGTCCGGGTCTTCGGCAGCACCGCGTGGAAGGGCTCGCTCTACGGTCACCGGCTGACCGCCCCGGTCTCGGGCATCGCCCAGACGCCGTCGGGGAAGGGCTACTGGCTCGTCACCGCCGACGGCAAGGTCTCGGCCTACGGCAACGCCACCTCGTACGGCTCGCTCGGACGGCAGTCCCACAAGGTCGTCGGGATGGCCGTCGGCATGCACGGCCGCGGCTACTGGCTCGCCACCTCGGCCGGCAACGTCTACCGGTTCGGGTCCGTCAAGTTCTACGGGTCCAAGGCGAACAAGCCAATCAACGGCAAGGTCGTCGGGATCACGGCGATGCCGAACGGGAAGGGCTACTGGCTCGCGACCGACAAGGGCAGCGTCTACGCCTTCGGAGGCGCCACCTGGTACGGCTCCCGGGCGCACAAGTCCCTGAACGGCAAGGTCGTCGGGATCGCGGCTGCTCCGCACAGCCACGGCTACTGGCTCGTCACCAACAAGGGGACCGTCTACTCCTTCGGCTACGCCGGCTGGTACGGGACGGTGGCATGGATGCACCTCTCGAGCCCGATCGTCGGCATGACGGTCCGGCCGGACGGTGGCGGCTACTGGCTGATCGCGGCCAACGGCCACGTCTACCCGCGTGGTGACACGAAGGGCCTCGGCTCGCCGAGCCTCTCGACCAAGTCAGGCCCCGCGGTCGGTCTCGTCTCCGACTGAGGCATCCGACGAGTCCCCGGCCTCGTGCCGGGGACTCGTCGCGTCCGGCCTCGGGTTCAGCCGGCGCACGCCCCGGTGCCGACGGGGGTGCCGGACGCCTCCGCCACCGACACCTCCTTGCTGACGGCGTCCATGGTGAGGGCGTAGCCGACCTCGGGATCGCTCGTCGAGCGGGCGAAGACGAGGCCGAACACCGTCCCGAGAGGGATGTTCGAGGAGCCGGTCGACACGAGCGGCCCACCCGAGTTGCCCGGGACGATCACGGCGTGCAGCTCGTAGACCTTCCTCGTCACGACGGCGTTGCCGTAGATGTCGAGCCCGGTCGCCGCGTAGGAGCCGTTGACGGCGGCGGCCACCCCGGTCAGCCCGCCGTTGCCGGGGTAGCCGAGCGCCGCACCCTTGGTACCGGCGGCCACCGTCGCCGTGTCGACGTGCAGCACCGGGGCGCTCAGCCCCGGCACCCTCAGGACGGCCACGTCGAGCTCGGGATCGAACAGGATCGGCGTCGCTCGGTAGGAGCCGGTCGAGTCGACGACCTGGGGGTGGGTGTCGCCCGCGACGACGTGGGCGTTCGTGACCACGAGCTGCGGAGCGACGACGAAACCGGAGCCCTCCACGATGGCGTTGCACGCCGGACCGATCACCTTCACCGTCGACCGGCCGTCGGCCGCGAGAGCCGCCCGGACGGCGGCGTCGCTCGGCTGGCTGGCAGGTGGCAGCAGCTGCGGTGGCAGATTCACGAAGACGACGGGGAATCCCCGGCCGGCGAGGAAGGACTCCACCCGGGCGAACAGGGATGGCAGGGTCGGCAGTGCGCGGTTCGTCCCCTGGAGGATGGCCGAGTCCTGCACCGCCCTGTCCACGCCCCCGAGCTGGCTCCCGGCGACGAGGTTGCCGAGCAGCCAGCAGGCGAGCAGCGTCGCCACCGCGCCGACGACGGCTCCGAGCGCCTTGTCGAGCGCGCGGAGCCGGATACGGCGCAGCACCCTCCCGAC
>JAKACF010000176.1 GCA_021821585.1 Actinomycetes bacterium | reverse complement strand
GCGCGGGTGCCCCGGCGCGCGTGGGCGGGCGGGGACGGAGCGCTCGTGGCGGCGGCCGAGCGGGGGCCGGTCAGCCGGGACATACGGGCCACAAGCTACTGCCGGGGCCCTTCGGGCTCATGTCTGGCAGCCCGGGCAGAAGTAGGCGACCCGGGCCCCGATGCGCAGCTTCTCGACGGTCGTCCCGCAGCGCTCGCAGGGCTCGCCGGCCCGGTCGTAGACGCGGTGGTGCAGCTGGTAGCCGCCGAGCTCTCCCATGAGGTCGCGGTAGCGGGCGTCCCTCAGCGACGATCCCCGTGCCTTCACGGCCGCCCGCAGCACCCGGCCGACCGCACGCGAGAGGCGGGCGACCTCCTCGGGCGAGAGCGCCTCGCAGGGCCGGTCGGGCCGGAGGCGGGCCGAGTGGCAGATCTCGTCGGCGTAGAGGTTGCCGATGCCGGCCAGCACCCGCTGGTCGGTGAGGGCCACCTTGAGGGCGCTGCGCCGACCGGCGAGCCGTTGTTGCAGCCGGCCGGCACCGACCGTCTCGACAAAGGGGTCCGGCCCGAGGCGGTCGAAGTCGACCGGCAGGCCGTCGTCGCGCACCTCGTCGGTGACGAACCACTCCCCGAAGGTCCGGGGGTCGACAAAGCGCAGCTCGGCGCCGTCGTCGAGCCCGGCCACGACGTGGGTGTGGGAGAGCCGCGGCACCGAGGACGGCTCGGCGACGTAGAGCAGCTGGCCGCTCATGCGCAGGTGGACGACGAGGACCTGTCCGTCGTCGAGCGGGAGGGCGAGCCACTTGCCGCGGCGCTCGGCCCGCTCGATGCGCCGGCCCGTCACCCGCTCGACGAGCTCGGCGGCCGGCTGGCGGCGGACGCTGCGCCGCCCGGTGACCACGAGGCGTACCACCCTGCGGCCGACGAGGACGTCCTCGAGGCCGCGGCGGACCGTCTCGACCTCGGGCAGCTCGGGCATCTGGAGCGGTCAGGGCCGGGCGACGGGGAAGGCCTCGAGCTCCCCGTCGGCCGAGGAGAGGGCGAGCAGGGCCGCCTGGGCGGCCTGGCGCTCGGCCTCCTTCTTCGAGCGGCCGGCGCCCGTGCCGACGAGGCGGCCCCCGACGAGCGCCTCGGCCTCGAAGTGCTTGGCGTGGTCCGGCCCGCGGTCGGTGATGAGGTAGCCCGGGACGCCGAGGCCGAGCTGGGCCGAGAGCTCCTGGAGGCGGTTCTTCGGGTCCCCGAGGCGGGCCTCGGCCGCCACCTCCTCGATCCCCTCCCCGAGGATCGACTCGACGAACCCCTGGGCGCCCCCGAAGCCGGAGGAGAGGTAGACGGCACCGATGACGGCCTCGAGGCAGTCGACGAGGATGGAGCCCTTGCCACGCCCGCCGGAGACCTCCTCTCCCCGCCCGAGCAGGACGGCGTCGCCGAGGGCGAGCCGGAGGGCGACCGGGGTGAGCCCGATCGTGGAGACGACCGCCGCCCTCACCCTCGCGAGGTCGCCCTCGGGAAGCAGGGGGAAGCGCCGGTAGAGGTGGTCGGTGACGACGAGGCCGAGGACGGCGTCGCCGAGCAGCTCGAGCCGCTCGTTCGACTCCTGCCCGGGATGCTCGGAGCAGTACGAGCGGTGCGCCATCGCCTGGACGAGCAGCTCCTCGGGCACCCCGTAGGGGGCGAGAAGGCGGGCGAGCGAGCCGAGCCCCTCGCCCGAGGGGGTCCGGTCCGTCTCCTCCCCGCTCGGCGGGGGCGGGACGCCGTCGAGCGGCGAGGACTGCAGGCTCAGTCGCCCTCGAGCTTGGCGCTCACGTAATCGACCGCGTCGCGGACGGTGCGGAGGTCCTCGAGGTCCTCGTCGTCGATCCGGAAGCCCGACACGCGGTCCGAGAGCTCCTCCTCGAGCGCCTCGACGAGCTCGATGAGGGCGAGCGAGTCGGCGTTCAAGTCGTCGGAGAAGGAGGACGACTCGCTGATCTTCGCGGCGTCCATCTCGAGGATCTCGGCGAGCTGGTTACGCACGAGGTCGACGATCTCGCTCCTCGTGAGCGTGGATCCACTCGTATCGGCCACAGCGCCCTCCGTCTGTCGGGGCCGGCCCGCACGCCGGCCTCATCGGCTGGATGATACTGCCGGCCGGCAGGGCGGTTCCCCGGCCTATCCTCGCCCCCGTGGCGAGCACCGAGGAGCTGAGAGCGCTCGAGGCCCGCTGCACCCGGTTCGTCCAGGGGCACGGGCGCCGGACGGCGGCCGACCTGCTCGCCGAGATCCCGCCGGACACCGAGCTCGACCGCTACGGCGAAGGGGGCGTCGTCACCGCCCTCGAAGAGCGGGTGGCCGCCCTCCTCGGCACCGAGGCGGCGGCCTTCCTGCCGAGCGGGACGATGGCCCAGCAGATCGCCCTCCGGGTGCACGCCGAGGCGAGGGGGCGGCGGGGCGTCGTCTTCCACCCGGCCTGCCACCTCGACTGGCACGAGGGCCGGGGCTACGAGCGCCTGCACGGGCTCGTCGCCCTCCAGGCAGGAGACCTGCACCGGCCGCTCACGCGTGAGGACCTCGAGGCCGTCGCCGAGGCGCCTGCCGCCCTCCTGCTCGAGCTCCCCCAGCGGGACCTCGGCGGCCAGCTCCCGAGCTTCCCGGAGCTCGAGGAGATGGCCGCCTGGGCCCGGCGGCGGGGCGCGGCCGTCCACATGGACGGCGCCCGGCTGTGGGAGGCCGCCCCCTTCTACGAGCGCCCGCTGGCGGAGATCGCCGGGCTGTTCGACACGGTCTACGTCTCGTTCTACAAGGGCCTCGGGGCGCTGGCGGGCTGCGCGCTCGCCGGGCCCGCCGGCACGGTCGCCGAGGTGCGCGGATGGCGCCGGCGCCACGGCGGGACGCTCTACTCGATGTGGCCGAACGCCGCCTCGGCGATGGCCGGGCTCGACCGTCGCCTCCCGAGGATGGGCGAGTACCTCGCCCACGCCAGGCGGATCGCCGACCTGCTCGGCGGGCTCGAGGGCGTCCGGCTCCTGCCGGAGGTCCCCCAGGCGCCGATGATGCACCTGTTCATCGAGGCGAGCCGGGAGGACTTCGAGGCCCGCGTCCGGCGCCTGGCAGAGGACGAGGGGCTGTTCACCTGGGCGGCGACGTGGCCCTTCGAGCTGCCCGGCGTCCAGCGGGTCGAGTTCAGCGTCGGCGAGGCCACCTTGGCGCTCAGCCCGGAGGAGGTCAGCCGGGCCGTTCGGTTCCTCGCCGGCGGCGCCTGAGGCGCCTCAGCCCTTCGGGCGGACGGCGGCCGCCACCTTGCCCGACAGCCCCCGCTCGGCGAGGTCGTGGCCGACCCTGATGGCGTTCAGCACGGCGCGGCGGGAGGACGAGCCGTGGCTGATGATGCAGACGCCGTCGACGCCGAGCAGCATGGCGCCGCCGGTCGCCTCCGGGTCGAGCGGTGCGGCCGCCTCGAGCAGCCCCGGCAGCAGCACCTCGCTCGCCGCCTTGGTCTCGGGGGTGGCCGACATGACCTCGCCGAGGATCGACATGAAGGTCCTGAGCGACCCCTCGAGCGCCTTCAGGGCCACGTTGCCGGTGAAGCCGTCGGTCACCACGACGTCGGCCTCGCCCGCCAGCAGGTCCCGGCCCTCGACGTTGCCGATGAACTCCCCGAGATCGGCGAGCGGGCCGGCCGAGAGCGCCTCGTGGGTCGCCTTGGCGAGCTGGTTCCCCTTGGAGGACTCCTCCCCGATCGACAAGAGGGCGACCTTCGGGCGCGAGGCGCCGTAGCGCTCCCGGTAGAAGGCCGCTCCCATCTGGGCGAACTGGACGAGCCACTCGGGCTGGCAGTCGGCGTTGGCGCCGGCGTCGACGAGCACCGTCGGCGAGCCGCCCGGGACCGGGAGGGGCGTGGCGATGCAGGGGCGGGAGACGCCCGGCAGCCGGCCCATTCGCAGCAGGGCGGAGGCCATCGTCGCCCCGGTGTTGCCGGCGCTCACCATGGCACACGCCCGCCCGTCGCGGACCGCCTCGGCGGCACGCACGAGCGAGGAGTCCTTCTTCGTGCGGACGGCCCGGCCCGGGTCGTCCTTCATCTCGATGACCTCGCTCGCCGGCAGGATCTCGAGGCCGCCTACGTCGCCGAGCCGGCCGTCGACCGGCCCGACGAGCACGACGGGAAGGCCCGCCTCCCGGGCCTCGAGGGCGCCCGCCACGATCTCCTCGGGAGCGCGGTCGCCCCCCATCGCATCGAGTGCGACGGGGAGGTCGTCTGGCTGCATCTCGACGGTCGGCCCGGGGCGAGTCGCGCTCAGTCGACCTCGACCGCCTGGCGGCCCTTGTACCAGCCGCAGTGCGGGCAGACGACGTGCGGCAGCTTGGCGCGGCGGCACTGCGGGCAGATGCTGCGGGCAGGAGTGCGAAGGCTCCAGGCCGAGGCCCTCCGGCTCCGGCTCTTGGACTTCGACGTCTTCTTCTTCGGGACGGCCATCGTCGCTTCCTTACTCGGCTTCCTGCTCGGTCGGTTCGCTTGGCTCCGCCGCCTCCGGGCCGAGGCCGGCGAGCGCCGACCATCTCGGGTCGGTCGACACGTCGCAGGAGCACTCGTCCCGGTTGCGGTTGGCGCCGCAGGTCGGGCAGAGCCCGAGACAGCTGTCGCTGCACAACGGCGCCAGCGGCAGCTCCAGGATACAGGCGTCGCGGACGATGGGCTGAAGGTCGAGCTCGTCATGGCCGACTGGGTAGGGCTCGTCCTCCTCCCCGGCCGCCTCGCGGGGGTCCCGGCAGAGCTCTCGCACCTGGGCCACGAGCTCGCCGGAGGCCTCCTCGAGGCAGCGCCGGCAGACCCCGGTCCAGGGGGCGGTGACCTCGCCGGCGACGGTCACCCCCCCGAGGGTGGACTCGACGTAGCCGTCGAAGCGGACCGCGGCGTCGTCGGGGACGCGGGCCGAGGAGACGAACATCCCCGGCAGCGTCCCTTCGAGGTTGACCTCCTGGCGGGTCCCGGGCCGGGCGCGAAGCGAGCGGACGTTGAGGACGAACGGCCGCCCGCGCCGCGGCGGCCGCGCCCGGTCCGACCTGCTCCCCCCCTCCGCCGGCCGGTCGCCGGCGGGGCTCACTCGAGGTCCTGGTCGAAGAAGGGGTCGCCCTCCAACGAGAGGGGGCCGTCCCCGCCGGCGCCCTCGTCGCCGTAGGCCTCCTCGGGGACGGCGGCGAGCCGCTCGCGCCCCGCCCGGACCGTCTTCATCGTGCGGTCGAGGACGATCTCGAAGCCGGCGAGCTTCTGGTCGACGTAGTCCTCCGCCTCGTGGCGGAGCCGGCGGGATTCCGCCTCGGCGTCCTCGACGATGCGGACCGCCCGGTACTCGGCCTGGCGGACGATCTCGGTGCGCTGCACCATCCGCTCGGCCTGCACCCGGGCGTCGTCGACGAGCTCGGAGGCCTCGCGCCGGGCGGCGGCGATCACCTCCTCGCGGTCCTTCAACAGGCGCCGTGCCCGGCGGAGCTCGTCGGGCAGCTCCTCGCGCGCCGCCTCGAGCAGCTCGAGGACCTCGTCGCGCGAGATCATCACGGAGGCCGACAGCGGGACGTTCTTGGCGGTGGCGACGATCTCGATCAGCTCGTCGATGAAGCCCTCGACGCCCCCGTCCGGGGCGGCCGCCTCCTCGTCGTAGATGGCGGAGTCCCGGCCCGGGCCGAGGAAGGTGTGGTCGCTCACCTCGCCACCTCTTTCAACCGCCGGTTGACCGGCTCGGGCACGAGCGCGCTCACGTCGCCGCCGTAGCGGGCCACCTCCCTGATGAGGCGGCTCGCGATGTAGGCGTACTGCGAGCCGGTCGGGAGGAAGAGCGTCTCGATGCCCGACAGCTGCCGGTTCATCTGGGCCATCTGCAGCTCGCTCTCGAAGTCCGAGACGGCGCGCAGCCCCTTCACGATCACGCTCGCCCCGACCTCGCGGGCGAGGTCCACCACGAGGCTCGACATCGCCACCACCCGGACGTTCGGCACGTGGGCGAGCGACTCGGAGACCATGAGCTCCCGCTCCTCGATCGGAAAGAGCGGCTCGGCCTTCTGCGGGTTGCGCAGCGACGCCACGATCACCTCGTCGAAGAGCCGGCTCGCCCGCTCGACCACCTCCAAGTGCCCGTTGTGGAAGGGGTCGAACGATCCTGGGAACAGAGCGATGTTCAAACGGGGTCCTTGTCGGTCGGATGCTGTGCAACCAGCGTGACGAGCGTACCGCCGTAGCGGTAGCGGCGGAGGGTATCGAACCGGCCGGCCACCTCGAGTGGTCGCCCGTGCTCGAGGACGGCCACCCGGGCGGGGAGCAGCTCGAGCAGCCGGGGCCACTCCTCGAAGCGGTAGGGAGGGTCGACGAGCCCGAGATCGACCGGGGCCGGCGACGCCGAGAGCCACGCGAGGGCCTCTGCCCGGACCACCTCGACGCCGGGCCGCCCGCCGAGGCCGACCGCGTCGAGGTTCGCCCCGATGGCGGCGACCGCCCGGCGGTCGGAGTCGACGAAGGTGCAGGAGGCGGCGCCGCGCGAGAGGGCCTCGATCCCGAGCGCGCCCGAC
>JAKACF010000175.1 GCA_021821585.1 Actinomycetes bacterium | reverse complement strand
CGCCCGCCTGCTCGCCAACAAGGACGCCGGCGAGGAGACCTTCTCCTTCGTGCGGGCGCACTACGACGAGCTCGAGCGGCGGCTTCCTCCCCATGCCATGCCCACCGTGGTCGGCGGGGCGGCGCTGCTCGTCCAGCTCGGCCCCGACGGCAGGGCGCTCCACCTCGAGGAGCTGAGGCACTTCGTCGCCAGCCACGACTTCGGCGGCCACCAGCGCCTCGTCGACCAGGCGCTCGAGCGCCAGACCGTGAACGCCCGGTTCGTCAGCGCGGCCCGGTCCCGCCTCGCCGAGCTGCTGGCCAAGGCCTAGCTCCCCTTGGCCCTCGGCCCGCCGGGAGCCGCCCGGTGAACTTCGGCGCGCTCGTCGCCACCTTCGCGATCGTCATCCCGGCCGAGCTGCCGGACAAGACGATGATCACCTGCATCGTGATGTCGTCGCGCCACCGGTCGATGCCCGTGTGGATCGGCGGAGCCGCCGCCCTCATCCTGCAGGCGGGGATCGCCGTCGTGGCCGGCCGGCTGCTCGCCCTGTTGCCGGCGACGCCGCTGCACGCCGTGGTGGCGGCGCTGTTCGTCGCCGGCGCCGCCTACCTCATCTGCGTCCCCGAGAAGCAGGAGACCTCGACCTCCGAGGCCCTCGTGGAGGCGGAGGAGGAGAGGGAGGAGGCCAAGGAGGAGGCGGCCGGCGTCGCTGCGTCGCCCTGGCGGCCGGCGCTCACGACGTTCTCGATCGTCGCCCTGGCGGAGTTCGGCGACGTCACCCAGATCGTCATCGCCAACCTCACCGCCCACTACCACGCGCCGCTCGAGGTCTTCCTCGGCGCCTCGGCCGCCTTCGTCCTCGTCTCGGGCATCGGCGTCCTCGGCGGCCGGACGATCATCCGGGTCGTCCCCCTGTCGATCGTCCGGCGGATCTCCGGGGTGATCCTGCTCGGCCTCGGCATCTACACGATCGTCGGGCTGCTGTGAGCGCCGCCGACCGGGCCGCCGCCGACCGGCTGCTCGACGCCGCCCGCTCGGCGGAGGGCTTCATGCCCGACGAGGAGGGCCTCGCCCTCACGAGGCTGGCCCGGCTCCTCGTGCGGACCGCCCGGCTCCCCCGGCTCGTCGTCGAGATCGGCGCCTACTGCGGGCGCTCGACGCTCTACCTGGCGGCCGGCCTCGCCGAGCCTGGCGCGGCGGCGGCCGAGGGGACGCCCGGGGCGGTCGTCTTCAGCGTCGACCACCACCACGGCTCCGAGGAGAACCAAGAGGGCTGGGAGCACCACGACCCCTCGCTCGTCGATCCCCGCACCGGCCGGATGGACACCCTGGCGCGCTGGAGGGCCACCGTCGGCGACGCCGGCGCGGAGCGCCTCGTCGTCGGGGTGGTGGGAGAGTCCGCCACCGTCGCCGCCCACTGGTCGAGCCCGGTCGGGCTCGTGTTCATCGACGGCGGCCACGGCGAGGAGCCCGCCTGGGCTGACTACCTCGGGTGGGCGCCGCATGTCGCCCTCGGTGGCTTCCTCGCCATCCATGACGTCTTCCCCGATCCGGCCGACGGCGGCAGGCCGCCCTACGAGCTCTACTGCCGGGCGCTCTCCTCGAAGGGATTCGAGGAGGACGAGGAGCTCGGGCGCGGCAGCCTGCGGGTCCTGCGGCGGGTCTCGCCGGCCTACTGAGACGCCCACCGGCGCCGTCGGGGCACCGGTGCATGGGTCCTTCTCCCCTAGCTGCGCCACGGGGCCGGCGCGAACCTGACCTGGGGAGCGAGACCGAAGGAGACCCCATGGAGACGACGCCTGGCCGCATCGTGGTCGGGGTGGACGGGTCCGAACCCGCCGCCGCCGCCCTCCGCTTCGCCCTCGGCGAGGCCGCCCGGAGCGGCGACGAGGTCGACGCCATCCTGGTCTGGGCGGATCCCTGGGTCATCACGCCGCCGCCCCACAGCCTGAAGGGCGCCGGGCGCGACGGCGTCTCCCGCCTCCGCCAGCGCCTCACGACGGCGGTGCACCGGGTCATGCGCGACGAGGTCGGGCTCGAGGCGGTCCGCGTGGTGGAGCGCGTGATCGCCGGGGACCCGGCCGAGGTGCTCGTCGCCGAGAGCGCCTCGGCGCGGATGCTCGTGGTGGGCTCGACCGGGATGAGCGGCCTTCGCAGCTGGGTGCTCGGCTCGGTCAGCCGCCACTGCGCCGAGCACGCCAGGGTTCCCGTCGTCATCGTGCCGCCACCCGAGCGGGCGGCGGTGGCCGTCGGCCCCGTCGAGGAGGTCGTCGAGGAGACGCTCCCCTTCTCCGGCACCGCCTGAGCGGGCCCACGGCGGGAGGGCCGGCGTGCTATGACCGGTCCATGAGCCAGCAGCTGTGGGACGACGTCGACCACTACCTCACCGCCGCCCTGCACGAGCCCGACCCGGTGCTCGACGCCGCGCTGCACGAGGCGAGCGCGGCGGGCCTGCCGCCCATCCAGGTCTCGCCGAACCTCGGCAAGCTCCTCCACCTCCTCGCCCGGCTGGCGGGCGCCCGGCGCATCCTCGAGATCGGGACGCTCGGCGGCTACTCCGCCATCTGGCTCGGGAGGGCCCTCCCCGCCGGCGGACGCATGGTCTCGCTCGAGATCAACCCCGCACATGCCACCGTCGCCCGCGCCAACCTCGAGCGCGCCGGCCTCGACGAGGTGGTCGAGGTCCGTCTCGGCCGGGCGCTCGACTCCCTCGAGGCCCTCGCCGGCGAGGGCGGCGAGCCCTTCGACTTCGTCTTCATCGACGCCGACAAGCCGTCGAACGCCGACTACTTCGAGTGGGCGCTCCGGCTCACCCGTCCCGGCAGCGCCATCGTCGTCGACAACGTCGTGAGGGAGGGCGCCGTGGCCGACCGCTCCTCGGACGACGAGGCCGTCCTCGGCGTCCGCCGGCTGCACGACCTCCTGCACGAGAACCCCCGCGTGAGCGCGACGGCCATCCAGACGGTCGGGACGAAGGGCTACGACGGGTTCACCCTGGCGCTCGTGCTCTGAGCGCCCGAGGCGGCGACCCCTTCGTCGGGCTCGTCGAGGTCGAGCCCTGCCGGGAGCCCCCGCTTGGAGAACAGGCCGGAGGTGGCACTCGTCGCCGACAGGGCGTCGTGGGCGAGCACGACGGCCGCCGCGCTGTAGGTGCTGCGCTCCTCGTGCGGGAAGGTGGAGCGGTCGGGGTAGACCCGTCCGGTCGTGTACGAGCCGTCGGGGTCGCGCTGGTCCTCGACCCAGGCGAGCAGGCGCCCCGCCTCCTCCCGCCGGCCGAGGCCGAGGAGCGCCAGGGCGCACTCCGCCGTCTCGGCGGTGGTCACCCAGGGCTGGTCCGAGACGCAGCGCACCCCGAGGCCGTCCATGACGAACTCGTCCCAGCGCTCGTCGAGGCGGGTCGAGGCCGGGTCGGCCTCGAGGGCGCCCGTGAGCGCCGGGTAGTACCAGTCCATGGCGTACCGGTCCTTCGGGGCGAAGCGCTCCGGCCGGTAGACGACGGCGTGGCGGAGGCGGCCGGCCGCCAGCTCCCACTCGGGCCGCTCGGCGCCGACGAGCTCGGCGCAGGCGACGGCGCAGCGCAGCGACAGGTAGACCGAGGACGACCCGGTGAGGAGCGCGTAGGACTCCGGCCGGCCGGACTCGGTGACGGACCAGACGATCTCGCCCCCCGGCCGCTGCCAACTCAGCACGAAGTCGAGCGCCCGCTCCAGCATCGGCCACATCTGTTCGACGAAGCCGAGGTCGCCCGTCCCGAGGTGGTACTGGAAGACCCCGGTGGCGGCGTAGGCGCAGACGTTCGTGTCGACACGGGCGTCCTTCACCGACCCGTCGGGCCAGTAGTAGTTGAACCACGACCCGTCCTCGCGCTGGGTGCGCCGCAGCCACTCGTAGGCGCGCCCGGCGGCCTCCAGGCGACCGCCGGCGGTGAGGGCCATCGCCGCCTCCACGTGGTTCCAGGGATCGCAGTGGCCGCCCTCGAACCACGGGATCATCCCCGAGGCGACCTGCACCGACTCGATCGAGGAGAGCGTCGCCGCCAGGTCGGCTGCCGGCATGGCCTCGAGCGCCGTCACCGGGCACGCTCCAGGTAGAGCACGAGGCTCTTGCCGATCACCGGGTCGAGCAGGCGCTCGGGCACCCGTGTCCAGGGGCTCCGGTGGACGATGTCGTGGACGAGCACCCTGTGGTAGGCGCGCACGAGCGGGTGCTCGTCGCGCTCGACGCCGACGAGGCACTTGAGCCACCAGTAGGGGCTGTGCAGCCCGTGGACGTGCTGGTGCCCGACGACCTCGAGCCCGGCGGCCCGAAGGCGCCGGGCGAGCTCGCCCCGGCGGTAGATCCGCACGTGCCCGCCGGGGATCTCGTGGTACTGCGAGGAGAGGGCCCAGTTGACGAGCTCGGGGAAGAACCTCGGCACCGTCACCGCCATGCGCCCGCCCCGCCTCAGCACGCGGGCGAGCTCGGCCATCGCCCGCCCGTCGTCGGGGATGTGCTCGAGCACCTCGGCTGCGATGACCCGGTCGAAGCTCCCGTCGGCGAAGGGGAGCTCGAGAGCGCTCGCCCGCACGGGCGAGGCGCTGGCGCCGGCGGCCCACTCGCCGGCGGACTGCATCGCCTCCATCACGGCCGCCGCGCTCTTCAGCTCGAGCCCGTCGGCGTCGAGGGCGACGACGCGTGCGCCGCGGCGCAGGCACTCGAAGGCGTGACGTCCCGCCCCGCACCCCATGTCGAGGACCTCCTCGCCCGGGAGCAGCCCGAGGCGGGCGAAGTCGACGGTCAGCATGTGGCGCCCGGTGCCCGCCCGGCGGGGTTCGCGTCGAGGAGGAGCCGGTACTGCTCGGCCGTGAGCTTGGCCGTCACCGGCCAGGTGAAGCGCTCGAGCGTCCGGCGCCGACCGGCCGCACCGAGGCGGGCGCGCAGCCCGGCGTCTCCGAGCAGCCGGACGATGGCGGCGGCCAGGGCGCCGGGGTCGTTCGGCTCGACGAGCAATGCCGTGTCCCCGTCGGCGCCGACGACCTCGGGCAGGGCGCCGCCGGTCGTCGCCACGAGCGGGACGCCGCAGGACATCGCCTCGATGGCCGGGAGCGAGAAGCCCTCGTACAGGCTCGGGACGACGGCGACCTCCGCCGAGGCGTAGGAGCGTGCCAACTCGTCGTCGCTGATCCCCGAGACGAAGCGGACGGCGGCCCCGAGGCCGAGGCGGTCGATGACGGCCGGGACGCTGCTCGTCTCCTTCAGGCGGCCGATGACGACGAGGTGGGCGTCCTCCCGCTCGGTGCGGACCTTGGCGAGCGCCTCGAGCAGGGGGACGAGCCCTTTCATCGGGACGTCCGCGCTCGCCGTCGTCATGATCCTGCCGGGGACTCTTCCCACCTCGGGATGGGGCCTGAAGACGTCCTCCTCCACCCCGACGGGGACGACCGACATGCGGGAGCGGTCCACGCCGAGCTGCTCGGCGATGTCGCGCCTCGAGGAGTCCGACACCGTGATCACCCGCGGGAGCCGCCGGGCGACGCGGGTCTGCATGTCGATGAAGCCGTACCAGCGGCGCAGGGCGAGGCGGCGCCGCAGGGTGTCGGCATGGGCGAGGTCGAGCTCCCGGTCGACGGTGATCGGGTGGTGGATCGTGGCGATGAGCGGCCAACCGGCCGCCATCAGCCCGACGAGGCCGCTCCCGAGCGACTGGTTGTCGTGGACGAGGTCGAACTCGCCCTCGCGCCCAGACAGCAGCCGCTTCACGCGTCGCGTGAACGTCCGCGGCTCGGGGAACCCGGCCGTGCACATGATGGCGAACTCGAGAAGGTCGGTCGCGCTCGTGAACTCCGACGGGCGCGGGACCCGGAACGGATCGGGCTCGCGGTACAGGTCGAGGCTCGGGACGGGGACGAAGCCGACGCCCTCGTCGAGCTCGGGGTAGGGCGGACCCGAGAAGACGGTGACCTCGTGGCCGAGCCGGACGAGCTCGCGGGTGAGGTGGCGGGAGTAGACACCCTGGCCGCCACAACGCGGATTGCCACGGTAGACGAGGTAGGCGACGCGCAGTCGCTCCGCTCCGGCGCCGGCCTGCATGGGCCACAAGCCTCCCCCGTTTCCCGGCGCTCGCGCAAACGGGCTGGAGGAGGGCCCGCGCGGGTCAGGAGACGCCGAACCAGCCGAGCACCGTGAGCACGACGAGCAGCACCGCCATGGCGGCCACGAGGGCGACGGCGATGCCGGCGACCACCTTGAAGATCCTGCCGTTGACGAAGGACCCGAGCACCGAGCGCCGGTTGGCGAGCACGAGGATGAACACGAGCGTGATCGGGGTCACGATGCCCTGCAGGACCTGGGTGCCGATGAGGAGGGTGATGAGGTTGACCGGGACGAGGGCGACCGCCGCTCCGATCACGACCTGGGCCGTGAACAGGCCGAGGAACAAAGGCGCCTCCCGGAAACGCCTCGAGACCGAGCGCTCGACGCCGATCGCCTCGGCGAGAGCGTAGGAGGTCGACAGCGGCACGACGTCGCCGGCGAGCGCCGAGGCGCCGATCAGCCCGAGCCCGAAGAGCAGCTCGGCC
>JAKACF010000174.1 GCA_021821585.1 Actinomycetes bacterium | reverse complement strand
GCCGGACTCGGTGCAGGCCTCGCTCCAGATGGCGGGCGACTTCTTCTCCCGCTTCTTCACGGTCGACCAGCGCAGGGTGGCGACGTGCATGTCGTGGCTGCTCGACGAGCAGCTGGCGGAGTACCTGCCCGAGGAGTCGAACATCGTGGCCTTCCAGCGCCGCTTCGAGATCGTCCCCGGCTTCTACGAGGGCGACGACCAGGTGCTCAACTTCGTCTTCCGGGCGCCGGCGGACGTCGACCTGTCGAGCCTGCCCCAGCGCTCGCTGCTCGAGCGGGCGGCCGTCGCCCACATGCGCGCCGGGCGCCACTGGCGCATGCGCACCGGCTGGCTCGATCTGCCCCCGCCACGGGTCCCCTAGTCGGCGTCCCGGCCCTCGGGCTCCTCGGCGGGGGAGACGAGCGGGACGCCGGGCGGCGGCGGGGAGCCGGCTCCGGCCTCTCCGGGTGGCGCGACGGACGCGGACCCCGTGCGGGGCGGACCGGGGGCGGCGCCCCTGCCTGCGCTCGAGGAGGAGACGCCCGGGACGTCGATGCGCACCCCGAAGCCGCCCGGGAGCCCGGACAGCATCCGGGAGGCGAGGGTGTGGTGGCCCGCCATCCCGCTCGGGGCGATGAGGTCGCCGGTGACGGGGGCGCGGTGCTCGATACGCGCCTTTCCGAGCGAGGCGAGGGCGGCGAGCACGTCCTCCTCGCTCGGCGAGGGGAGCTCCCCCTCGGGGGCGAGCTCGTCCTCGTCGATGAGGGCGAGCCGGTCGGCCACCTTGGCCGGGAAGTCCGGGTCGAAGTGGGCGCCGGAGCGCCGGATCGTCCGCCGCCCGTCGACGGTGAGCTCGAGGGCGCCGTCGGCGTAGGCGACGAGCCCGGCGTCGACGAGGAGGGCGACCGACTCGGCGAACGTCGCCGCCGTCACGCCCGCCCCGAAGAGTCCCTCGAAGGCGACGAGGACCTGCTCGAGCGGGGCGAGCTCGCCGCCGTTCGCCCGTTCGATGGCGAGGAGGGCGGCGGCCTCGTAGCGGCCGAACAGTGACTCCATGGGTCCATGCTCCCGCGCCGGGGGACCGGTGTCACGCGGTGGCGGCGAGGCGGTCGGCGAGGGCGCGGGCGAGCACGACCGCCCCGGCGACGGGCGGGCGGGTGGCGAGCCGTCCGTCCGCGCCGGGCAGGCGCTCGGCGATGGCCGCCAGGGTCGCCTCCGCCAGCGGTCGGTGGTGGACGAGGAGGCCTCCCGAGGCGACGACGGGCACGGGGTCGAGGTGGCCGAGCCGGCCCGCCACCTCGACGACGAGGGCGGCGAGGGCTGCCGCCGCCCTCGTCCGGATCGACCCGGCTGCCTCGTCGCCGCAGTCGAGCACGGCAGGGGCGAGCGCCGCCCAGCGGGCGGGGGCGGGCTCCTCGTGGAAGAGCTGGATGAGCCCGAGGGCGTCGGGCGTGCCGGTGGCGCCGAGGAGGACCTCGCCGATGAGCCCGGGAGCCCGGTGCTCGTCGTGGCGGGAGCAGAGCTCCCGCACGGCCTCGCGCGTCACCCAGTAGCCGCTCCCGTCGTCGCCGAGCAGGTATCCCCAGCCGCCGGCCCGCTCCTCGGCCGGGCCGAGGACGCCGATGGCGGTCGAGCCCGTCCCGGCGATGAGCGCGATGCCGCTCCCGAGCTGCTCGGCGGCGAGCACGAGGCGGGAGTCGTTGACGACGCTCACCCGCTCCCGGGCGGGTGGGTCCACGAGGTGGGAGAGGCGCCTCACGACCCAGTCGACAGCCTCGCCGGCCCCGCTGCCGGCGGTCCCGACGCAGATGGCGTCGAGCCTCCGGCTTCCGTCGAGGCCGAGCGCGGCGAGGAGCTCGGCGAGCACCCGCTCCGACTGGCTCCGGCCGGCGGCCGCCAGGCTGGCGCTCGGGCCGCTCGCCCGGCGGCTCTCCGCCCCGTCCGCCAGCCATCCCCGGGTCATCGTGCCGCCAACGTCGAGGCCGAGCACGGCCGTCATAGGAGGAGGCCGGCCGGGTCGTGGACCGGCCGCCCGGCCACCATCGTCGCCGCCACCCCGAGGTCCGGGCCGAGCACGACGAGGTCGGCCGGTCCCCCGACGGCGAGCTCGCCGACGGCGGTCCTGCCGGCCCGTGCGAGGAGGCGGCCGGGGACGGCCGTCGCCGCCCCGAGGGCCGCCTCGAGGGCAAGGCCGGCGTGCGAGACGAGGTTCGCCACGGCCCGGTCCATCGTGAGCACGCTGCCTGCGAGCGTGCCCGGCTCGCCGGCGAGCTCGACCCGGTCCCGCTCGAGCACGACCTCGAGCCGGCCGAGGCGGTGGCGGCCGGGCGGCAGCCCGGCGGCGGGCGTGCAGTCGGTGACGGCCACGATTCGGCCGGGGGCGATCCGGGCCACGAGGGCGAGGACGGCGGGGTGGACGTGGTGGAGGTCGGCCACGAGCTCGAGGGTGACGTCCTCGCGCGAGAGGGCGGCCCCGACGAGCCCGGGCCGGCGGTGGTGCAAGGGGGCCATGGCGTTGAACAGGTGGGTCACGTGGCGGGCGCCCGCCTCGAAGGCGGCCTCGGCCGTCTCGAAGTCGGCGTCGCTGTGGCCGAGGGCGACGACCACCCCTTCGGCCCGGAGGCGCCCGATGAGCTGCCCGGCCCCGGGCAGCTCGGGGGCGAGGGTGACCATCGCCAGGCTGCCGGAGGCGAGCTCGAGGAGGCGGTCGAGCTCGCCCGGGTCGGGGTTCCTCACGGCGGCGGGGTCCTGGGCGCCCCGGCGGGCCCGGGCGAGGAACGGCCCCTCGAGATGCGCCCCTGCGATGCGCGCGCCGGGCAGCGGCCGCCGGGTGGCCGCCGCGATGGCGGTGAGGGAGGCGGCGAGCCGCCCGGGGCTGTCGGAGACCGTCGTGGCGAGCATCGTCGTCGTGCCGTGGGCGGCGTGGAAGGAGGAGAGCCGGTCGAGCGAGTCGGCGAGGGCGGTCGGGTCGTCCCCGTTGACGTCCGCCCCGCCGCCCCCGTGGACGTGGACGTCGACGAAGCCCGGGGCGACGAGCCGGCCGCCGAGGTCGCGCGCCCCCCGGTCCCGGCCCGGGGGACCGAGCGAGGTCACCACGCCCGTCTCGGGATCCACCCTGATCTCTCCCGGCTCGAGGATGCCGCCGGGGGTCAGCACCCGGCCGGCCCGCAGCACGAGGCCGCTCACGTGGCGGTGACTTTGGTGAGGCCCTTCGGGCGGTCCGGGTCGAGGCCGAGCGCCCGCGCGAGGCCGAGGGCGAGCTGCTGGCCGCGGACGACGGCCAGCACCGGGGCGAGCGACTCGGGTGCCACGGCCGACCAGCCGCAGGCCGCCCCCTCGACCGGGCCGATGACCCTCACGTCCGCCCCGCGCTCGGCGAGCTCGGCCGAGAGCGAGAGGACGTCGGAGGCCACCGGCCCCGGATGGGCGAGGGCGAGCACCCGGATGCCGCTCGAGGCGAGGGCGATCGGGCCGTGGCGCAGGTCGGCGGCAGTGAAGGCCGTTGCGAGCAAAGAGGAGGTCTCCTGCAGCTTGAGCGCCGTCTCGGCCGCCGCCCCCGAGAGCGGACCTCGGGCGACCGTGGCGAGGCGGGCGGCGTCGACGAGCCAGGCCGCCAGCTCCTCCATCGGCCCGGTGTCGGCGAGGACCGCCTCCACCTCCGCGGGGAGCGCCGACCAGGCCGCCTCTCCCGGGTCGAGCCCGCAGGCCGAGGCGAGGAGGGCGAAGGCGGCGAGCTCGGTCGTGACCGTCTTGGTGGCAGGGACCGCCCGCTCCTCGCCGGCGCAGAGGTCGACGACGGCGTCGGCGGCCGCCGCCAGCGGGCTCGCCGGGTCGTTCGTGACGGCGATCGTCCGGGCCCCCCGGCGGGCGGCGGCCTCGAGCACGCTCGTGATCTCGGGGGTCCGGCCGGACTGGCTGACGGCGACGACGACGTAGCCCTCGAAGTCGACCTCGGCCCGGTACAGGGTGTGGACGCTCGGCGAGGCGGAGGCGACCGGCCGCCGGGTCGCCATCTCGAGCAGGTAGCGGCCGGTCGTGGCGGCGTGGTCGGAGGAGCCGCGGGCGACGACCACCGTCCCGGCGATGCCTCCGGCGAACAGGGGACCGGTGAGCTCGGCGATCTCCTCCCGCCTGGCGAGGAGCCCGGCGAGGCGGGCCGGCTGCTCGGCCATCTCCGCCGACATGAGGGAGCCCGGGGCAGGCATTGGAAAGGAAGTTACCAGTTCGCTCCGCTGCAGGCGGGACTCGTGCTACCCGGGCCCCGGGGCGAGATGGGCCGAGCGGAGCCGGCGGTCGAGGTGGTACTCGACCGCCGTGGTCGCCAGCCGCTCGAGCTCGGCCGTGGCCCTGCTCGACGGAGCCGCCAGGGCGGCGCGCAGCTGGCCGCCCAGCACCTGCCGGGCGAGCACGACGGTCTCGGGGGCGACCGCCGTCCCGCTGCGACAGGAGCGGCAGCAGAAGCCGCCGACGTGCTCGTCGAAGCTGACGAGGTCGGCGTCCTCGCCGCAGGCGGCGCACTGCTCCACGACCGGGCCCACGCCCTCGATGGCGAGCACCCGGAGCAAAAAGGCGCCGAGCAGGGCGGGCGAGGGGTCCTCTGCGAGGGTGCGCAGCCCGCCGGTGAGCGCCCGGAAGAGCCCCGGCATCGGCTGGCGCTCGACGGCGAGGAGGTCGACCGCCTCGAGCATCGTGAAGGCGGCCGGCATCCGGTCGAGGTCGTCGCGGACCTGGCGGAAGTGGTCGACGACCTCCGCCTGGGTGACGACGTCGAGCTCCCGGCCCTTCCAGCACATCATCGAGACGTGCGTCATCGGCTCGAGCCTGCCCGCCAGGCGGCTCTTGGACTTGCGCACCCCCTTGGCGACCGCCCGCACCTTGCCGTGCTCGGGCGTGAGGAAGGTGACGATGCGGTCCGCCTCCCCGAGCTTGATGGTGCGCAGCACCACGCCCTCGTCCCGGAAGGTCGCCACGAGACGACGATAGGCGCGAGCCGGGCGGGCCTGGGGAGGCCGACCGGCGGCTCAGCGGCGCCGCGAGCCGTGCAGCTGGCCGCCGAAGAAGATGAGGCCGACGCCGACCACGACGACGACGAGGATGCCGAAGGCGCCCGGGTCGCCGGCGGCGGCCAGCACGAGCACGATGCCGAGGGCGACGAGGCCGAGCAGGACGCCCGAGATGATCCCGACGTGGTCCCGGAGCCGCCAGGGCTCCGGCTCGTCGTCGAAGTCGTCCTCCGGCGGCAGGCCGGCCGGGTCGCTCACGTCCTCACCCCCCCGTAGCGCCGCTCGCGCCGCTGGAACTCCCGGATGGCCTCGAAGAGGTTCTCCCGCCGGAAGTCGGGCCAGAGGACGTCGGTGAAGATCAGCTCGGAGTAGGCGAGCTGCCACAGGAGGAAGTTGGAGATCCGGAACTCGCCCGAGGTGCGGACGACGAGGTCGGGGTCGGGCACCTCGGGCCAGTAGAGCCGGGAGCGGATCGCCCGCTCGTCGATCCGGCGCGCCTCGACGCCGTCGGCCACGAGGGAGCGGACGGCGTCGACGATCTCCGCCCGCCCGCCGTAGTTGAAGCAGATGGTGAGCGTCATGGCGTCGTTGCGGGCCGTCAGCTCGGCCGCCTCGTCCATGCGGCGCAGGATGCGGCGGGGGACCCGCCAGTCGCGCCGGCCGGCGAACTGGATCCGCACGCCCTTCTCGTGGAGCTCGTCGCGGTGGTTGGAGAGGATCCGCTCGTTGAAGTTCATGAGGTAGCGGACCTCGTCGGGTGGCCGCCGCCAGTTCTCGGTCGAGAAGGCGAACATGGACAGGTACCTGACGCCGACCTCGAGGGCCCCCTCGACGGTGTCGAACATGGCCTCCTCGCCGGCGGCGTGGCCTTCGGTCCGGGGCAGCCCGCGCGCCCGCGCCCAGCGGCCGTTGCCGTCCATCACGCAGGCGATGTGCCGCGGGACGTGGCGCAGGTCGATGCCGTCGGCACTCACGTCGGCCGAACATAGCCCGTCGTCCCGCCGACGGGGCGTGCGCTCGGGGCCCCTCTCGGGCCTGGACCGGCGACCGCCGCCCGGCGCGGCCGCTCGGCGGCGAAACCCGATGGATTTGGTCAGGTAGGGTACGCTCCGTTGGGGCCCGAGGCGGGCGCACCGACGAAGCGAGGCTCGAGTGACCGACGTAGAACTGCCCGATCCGTCCGCGCTGGAGGCCGTCTCGAGGCGGCTCGAGGCCCTCCCCGCCAGGGAGGCCGCCCGCCAGGCGGTCGCCTGGACACTCGAGACCTTCGGCGACGACGTCGTGGTGGCGAGCTCCTTCCAGGACGCCGCCCTCGTCGACCTCGTCCGGGCGGCGAGGCCCGGGATCGAGATCGTCTTCCTCGACACCGGCTACCACTTCCCCGAGACGCTCGCCTTCGTCGAGCGGCTGCGCAGGATCTGGGACCTGAACCTCACCGTCACCCATCCTGAGGTGGGCCCGGACGAGCTCGTCTGCGGGACCGCCGGCTGCTGCGACGCCCGCAAGGTGGAGCCGCTCCGAAAGGCGATCGCCGGGCGGCGGGCCTGGATCACCGGCCTGAAGCGGGTCGACACACCCGAGCGGGCGGACGCCCCCATC
>JAKACF010000173.1 GCA_021821585.1 Actinomycetes bacterium | reverse complement strand
GTTCGCCAAGCGCCTCGGTGCCACCCACACCGCCCCGGACGTCTACTCGGCGTTCTCGCTCGTGAACGACATGACCTCGGGCCAGCTCGCCGACTCGGCCGTCATCACCGTCGACGTGGCCCGCGGCGACCTCGTCGCCCCCGTCATGTCGCTCGTGCGCAAGGGGGGGAACGTCGTCGTGACGGCGATCGCCCCCTTCGCCCAGAGCCAGGTGAGCCTGAGCCTGTTCGAGCTGACCCTCTGGCACAAGCAGCTGCGCGGCTCTCTGTTCGGCGGCGGCAACCCCCGCGTCGACATCCCGCGGCTGCTCCAGCTCTACCAGAGCGGCCAGCTGAACCTCGACGACCTCATCACGAAGACCTACAGCCTGGACGAGATCAACCAGGGCTACGAGGACATGCGTGCGGGGAAGAACATCCGCGGCATCCTCACCTTCGACTGAGCGCCGCTACCTGCTCGACCCGCGGGTCCGCCGGCTCCCGGGCGGACTCCTGCTCGGCGGCGAGCCGGTGCGGCTGGTCCGCCTGAGCCCGAGGGGTGCGGCCGCCCTCGAGGCGGCCCTCGCCCCGGCAGGAGGCGGTGCGCCGGTCGAGGGGTCGGGCGCCCTCCTCGAGCACCTCGTCGACGCCGGCCTCGCCCACCCGCGCCCCGACCACCGCTGCCGGTGCTTCCCGGTGAGCGTCGTCGTCCCGGTGCGCACGCCGCCGGCCAGCTTGGCGTCCCTCCTCGCCTCGCTTCGGGCGGCGGGGGCGCCGGTCGTCGTCGTCGACGACGGCTCTCCCGACGGCGGCCTGGCCGCCCGCCGGGCGGCCGGTGCCGCCGGTGCCACCGTCGTCCTCCGGCCCCGCTGCGGCGGGCCGGCGGCGGCCCGCAACGAGGGGGCCCGCCGGGAGGCGGCGCCCTCGAGCGAGCTCCTCCTCTTCCTCGACGCCGACACCGTGCTCGGCCCCGGCGAGGCTCTCCGCCTCCTCGAGTCCCTCGCCGCCCACTTCCACGACGAGCGGGTCGGCCTCGTCGCCCCCCGGGTGAGGGCGGTGCCCGCCGGTCGTGCCGGGGCGATCGCCTCCTATGAGGAGCGCGAGTCGCCGCTCGATCTCGGCGGGACCCCGGGGCTCGTCGGGACGGGACGCCGGCTCTCCTACGTCCCGGCGGCAGCCCTCGCCTGCCGCCGGCGAGCACTTGGCGAGGTGGGCGGCTTCGACGAGTCGCTCCGCTACGGCGAGGACGTCGACCTCGTCCGCCGCCTCGAGGCGGCGGGCTGGTCGGTGCGCTACGAGCCGGCGGTCGCTGTCGGCCACCTCGTGAGGGCCGGCCTCGGCGCGCTCGCCCGCCAGCGGGTCGGCTACGGGAGCGCGGCCGCTGCCCTCGACCGGCGCCATCCCCGCAGCGTCGCCCCCTACGCCGGATCGCCCTTCCCGACGGCCGCCGGGGCGTGCGCCGCCCTGGCGGTGGCTCTCTCGCCGCACGGTCGCCTCGCGCTGGTCGCCGCCGCCGGCGCCGTGGTCGCCACGGCGGCGCCGGCCGTGCCGCTTTGGCGGCGGCTCAAGGCGGCCGGGACGCCCTCGGCGCCGGCGACGGCGCTCGGTCTCACGGCCCGCTCGTCGCTGGCGGCCACCCGGGCGCTCGCCCAGGCCTGCTGCCGGGCATGGTGGCCGCTCCTCGTCCCGCTGGCCGTCGGCCGGCCCGCCCGCCGCCCGGTGGGACGGCTGCTCGGGGCAGCCTTCCTCGTCCGGCACCTGCCCCGGGCCGTCGCCTCGGCCGGCGAGGGCCGGGGGGCCCCCGACCGGGCGCGCCGGCTCGGCTCGCACCTCGCCCTCGGCCTCGTCGACGACGCCGCCTACTGCGCGGGCGTGCTGCTCGGCTGCGTGCGGGAGCGCTCGCCCGGGGCCCTGCTGCCCGACCTCAGACGGAGGCCGAGGGACCGTCGAGCCCGCGGAGGGCCTCCCGCCTGATCTTGCCGATGGCCGTCCGGGGGAGCTCGTCGACGACGACGAGCTCGCGGGGGGCGGCGAAGCCGGCGAGGCCGTCGCGGACGAGCTCGCGCACCTCCTCGAGGAGCGCGGCGGCGTCGACCGGCACCTCCGTCACGACGTAGGCCGTCACCCGCTCGCCCCACTCGGGGTCGCGCCTGCCGCCGATCGCCGCCTCGCGGACGTTCGGGTGGGCCTCGACGAGCGGCTCGACGGCCGCCGGCCAGACGTTCTCGCCGCCGGAGATGACGAGCTCGCCGAGGCGTCCGTCGACGACGAGGCGCCCGTCCGGGCCGATCGCCCCGGCGTCGCCGGTGGGGAACCACCCCTCGGCGCGCCTCGGGTCGCTGCCGTCCCGGTAGGCCCGCAGCAGCATCGGCCCCCGGAGCTCGATCTCGGAGCGGTCCGGGTCGATCCGGACCTCGACCCCCTCGAGCGGGACGCCGTCGTAGACGACGCCGCTCCCGGTCTCGGTGAGGCCGTAGGTCGTGACGACGTTGGCGGGCAGCTCCTCGGGCGGAGCCTGGCCGCCGAGGACGATCTGCCGGAAGCCGGCCGCCACCTCGGGCTCGAGGCGCCGGAGGGCGGTCGGCACGAGCGAGACGAGGGTCGCCCCGCGGCCGAGGGCGGCGGCGGCGGCGTCCGGGCTGAAGGGCCCGGCGTCGAAGGGCACCTTCTCGGTCCGCGAGCGCAGCACCACCGAGAGCCCGCCGATGTGGGCGACGGGCAGGCAGGCCCACCAGCGGTCCCGCCCCGCGTCGACGCCGAGGCGGCTCGAGGTGGCGCGGGCGGAGGCGGCCACGGCGTCATGGGTGAGGACGACGCCCTTCGGCTCGCCGGTCGTCCCGCTCGTCGCCATGACGAGGGCGTCGCCCTCCTCGACCGGCCGCGCACCCTCGAGGGCGATCCGCTCGCCGGGCCGGACGACGAGGGCGGCAGGCGCCATGGCGGCGAGCAGCGCCGTCCGCGCCTCGTCCCCGAGGCGGACGTCGACGGGCAGGACGGCGTCGCCGTCGTCGAAGGCCGCCTCGAGCTCGGCCACGAACGCCGGCCCCACCGGCAGGGCGATGGCGATCAGTCGGTTCACCGGGCGAAGACTACGGCCGGGTCGGATTGGACCTCGCTCCCGGGGCACCCGTTAGCCTTGGCGCCATGTCGGTCGACTGGAAAGAGAGCGGGAGCTACCAGGACATTCGCTACGAGACGGCAGAGGCGATGGCGAAGATCACCATCTGCCGGCCCGAGGTGCGCAACGCCTTCAGGCCCCAGACGCTGTTCGAGCTGTCACAGGCCTTCGACGTCGCCCGCGACGACCCCGAGGTCGGGGCGATCATCCTCACCGGCGAGGGACCGCTCGCCTTCTGCTCGGGGGGCGACCAGCGCATCCGGGGGGACGACGGCTACCTCGGCGACGACGAGGTCGCCCGCCGCGGCATCGGCCGGCTGAACGTGCTCGACCTGCAGATCCAGATCCGGCGGCTCCCCAAGCCGGTCGTCGCCATGGTGGCGGGTTACGCCGTCGGCGGGGGGCACGTGCTCCACCTCGTCTGCGACCTCACGATCGCGGCCGACAACGCCCGCTTCGGCCAGACCGGCCCGAAGGTCGGCTCCTTCGACGGCGGCTACGGGTCCGGCCTGCTGGCGCGCACGATCGGGCTGAAGCGGGCCAAGGAGATCTGGTTCCTCTGCCGCCAGTACGACGCCGCCCAGGCGCTCGAGTGGGGGCTCGTGAACGCGGTGGTCCCCCTCGAGGAGCTCGAGAACGAGACGGTGACGTGGTGCCGCCGGATGACCGAGCTCTCGCCGATCGCCCTTCGGATGCTGAAGGCCGGCTTCAACGCCGCCGACGACGGGCTGGCCGGCATCCAGCAGCTCGCCGGCGACGCCACCATGCTCTTCTACATGACCGAAGAGGGCCAGGAGGGCCGGAACGCCTACCAGCAGCGGCGTCCGCCGGACTTCTCCAAGTTCCCGCGGCGCCCTTGAGCACGCATGCCGCCCGCGCCGGCGCGACGCCGGCGCAGTGGGTGGCCGGTGCCCGCCCCCGCACCCTGCCGGTGGCGGTCGTCCCGGTGGCCGTCGGCACGGCCGTGGCCTCGGCCGGGGGCCACGTCGTGTGGTGGCGCGCCCTGCTGGCCCTCGTCGTCTCGCTCTCCATCCAGATCGGGACGAACTACGCCAACGACTACTCCGACGGCGTGCGCGGCACCGACACCGTCCGGGTCGGCCCCATCCGCCTCGTCGCCGGCGGCCTCGCCCCGCCGGCCGCCGTGCGGGCCGCCGCCCTCTCGAGCTTCGCCGTGGCGGCCCTGGCCGGCCTCGCCCTGGCGCTCAGCACCTCGCTCGTCCTCCTCGCCGTCGGCGTCGCCTGCCTCCTGGCGGGGTGGCTCTACACCGGCGGCCCGAGGCCGTACGGCTACGCAGGTCTCGGCGAGCTGTTCGTCTTCGTCTTCTTCGGACTGGTCGCCGTCGTCGGCTCGGCCTACGTCAGCCTCGGGCGCCTGAGCGCCCTCGAGTTCGTCGCCGCCGTCCCCGTCGGGCTGCTCGCGGTCGCCCTCCTCGTCGTGAACAACCTGCGCGACCTCGACAACGACGCGAGGAGCGGCAAGCGGACCCTGGCCGTGCGCCTCGGCGACCTCGGCACGCGCCGGCTCTTCGTCGGCTGCGTCGTCCTCGCCATCGTCTCGGCCGACGCCGTCGGCTTCCTCCGCCTCGGCGCCGTCCTCGTCATCCTCGCCGTCCCCCTCGCGCTCGGGCCGGTCGCGGTGGTGTGGAGGAGGGGGACCGGCCACGACCTCGTCGAGGCCCTCGGCATGACCGGGCGCCTCGAGCTCGCCCTCGGGCTCCTGCTCGCGATCGGCATCGCCCTGTGAGCGCCCCGCCGGCGCCCGGCCGCTCAGCGTCCGCGGACGAAGGCCTCGAGGATGCGGGCGGTCTCCTCCGGGCGCTCGAAGGCGACGGCGTGCCCGGCTCCGGCCACGGGGGCGAAGGTGGCGTTCGGGCCGACCGCCTCGGCGAGGCGCCGGCCGAGGCGGCAGAAGCGCTCGTCCTTCTCGCCGGCGAGCACGAGGACCGGCATCGAGAGCTCCCCGAGTCGTCCCCACAGCGGTTGCTGGGTCCCCGTCCCGTGGTGGCGCAGCGAGCCGGCGAGGCCGGCTGCCCGGTTGGCGAGGCGGGAGGGGCGGTCGGCCTGCTCCTCGGTGAGGTGGGAGAACAGCGGCCCGGCGAGCCACTCGTCGAGGAACGGGGCGAGCCCCTGGTCCCCGCCGGACTCGATCCGGTCGGCCAGCGCCTCGTCGGCGGCCCGCCTCGCCCGACGCCCGTCCTCGTCCTCGATGCCGGCGGTGGCGCTCACGAGGACGAGGCGCCTCACGAGCTCCGGCCGGTCGAGGGCGAGGTGCAGGCAGACCCGGCCGCCGAGGGAGTAGCCGACGTAGCTCGCCTCACCGCAGGTCGCCCCGAGGGCGCGTGCCGCCTCGTGGAGGTCGCCCGCCGCCGGCGGAGAGGCGCCGTGTCCGGGGAGGTCGGGGCGCATCACGCGGTGGCCGCCCGAGAGGCGGTCGGCGAGGCGCCCGAGGGAGGCGCCGGTCTGGGTGAAGCCGTGGACGAGGACGACCGGGGAGCCCTCGCCGGCAGTCGTGAGGGCGAGCCTCGGCGCCGGCGCGGGGTCCATCGGTGGGGACGCTAGCCGGGTCGGCCCAGGCGACCTTCTGCCGGACGGTCGTCGACGAGTGGGCGAGGGCGGGCGTCCGCCACGCCGTCGTCTGCCCGGGCTCGCGCTCGACGCCGCTCGCCCTGGCGCTCGCCGCCGACTCCCGCCTCGCTGTCCACGTGCACCTGGACGAGCGCTCGGCGGGCTTCCTCGCCCTCGGGATCGGGATGGCCTCGGGGCACCCGGCGGTGCTGCTCACCACCAGCGGGACGGCGGCCGCCGAGGTGCACGCGGCCGTCGTCGAGGCCCACCAGGCACGGGTGCCGCTCCTCGTCTGCACGGCCGACCGCCCGGGCGAGCTGCACCACGTCGGCGCCCCCCAGACGATCGAGCAGGTCGGCCTCTACGGGGGCGCCGTCCGCTTCGCCGTCGACGTCGGGGTGCCCGACGAGGCGGCGGCAGGGTCGTGGCGGTCGCTCGGCGCCCGTCTCGTCGCCGAGTCCGTCGCCTCGCCCCTCGGGCCAGGACCCGTGCAGATGAACGTGGCCTTCCGCGACCCCCTCGACGCCGAGGGGGGCGAGCCCCCGCCCGGGAGGGAGTCCGGGGCGCCCTGGCACGGCGTCGTCCCGCCCCGGCGGGTGGTGGCCGGGCCGCTCTCGGGCCTCCTCGGCCCGGCGCGCCGTCCCCTCCTCGTCGTCGGGGCGCGGGGCGGGAGCCCGCAGGCGGTCCTCGAGCAGGCGGCCCGGTCGGGCTGGCCCGTCCTCGCCGACCCGCGCTCGGGCTGCCGGGACCGCTCGGCGGGCCCCGGCGCCACCGTCGTGGCGGCGGCCGACTCGCTGCTCAGGGTGCCCGCCTTCGCGGCGGCCCACCGCCCCGATCTCGTCGTCCGCCTCGGGGAGTCCTGGGCCTCCAAGGTCGTCTCCGGCTTCCTCGCCGAGGCGGCCGCCGGTGGCGCCACGGGGCTCCTCGCCGACCC
>JAKACF010000172.1 GCA_021821585.1 Actinomycetes bacterium | reverse complement strand
GACACGCGTTGCCGTCGGGTCGTCGAGCGGGCCCCTCACGACCGCGATCCGCCGGTCGAACAGGAAGCCCTCCAACCAGTCGCCGAACTCGGGACGAGGTGTCTCCATCACTCTTCCTCTCTTGTCAGCCGGAGCTCGAGGGACGCCTCGAGGGCCGCCGCGTAGCGCTCGAGCGTCGAGACGCGGACGTCGGCCTCCCCGGACTCGAGCCTGGCGACGGCGGACTGGGACGTCCCCATCCGGGCGGCCACCTCGGTCTGGGTGAGGCCGAGGGCCATCCGCTGCTGGACGAGCCGCCCGACGAACTCCCGGCGGCGGTCGGCGATCTGCTTGAAGCCCGGGAAGACCGGTTCGTGCCGGCGCTCGTCTCTGCTCATCGCGGGTCTATCTTATATCTGAGATATCGAAAACGATATACAAGGAAGGACGTGACATGGACATCCGCCATTCCATCATCCCGACGGTGCTCGACCAGACCGCACGCGGCGACCGGGCCTACGACATCTTCTCGCTGCTGCTGCGCGAGCGGATCGTCTTCCTCGGCCAGGAGGTGGACGACCAGATCGCCAACCTCCTCGTGGCGGAGATCCTCTACCTCGAGGCGGAGGACCCGGCCAAGGACATCCACCTCTACATCAACTCCCCCGGCGGCCTCGGCTACGCCGGCATGGCGATCTACGACGTGATGCAGCACGTGAGCTGCGAGGTCTCCACCATCTGCGTCGGCATGGGCATGTCGGCCGCCGCCATGATCCTGGCCGGCGGGGCGCCGGGGAAGCGCTACGCCCTCCCGAACGCGAAGATCATGATCCACGAGGGGTCGGCCGGGACGCGGGGCGCGCCCCGCGACATGGAGATCCACCTGCGCGAGGTGCTGGCGACGACCCGCAGGATGGTCGAGATCCTCGCCCACCACACCGGCCGGGAGATCGACGAGGTCGCCCGCGACATCGAGCGCGACCGCTACATGACGGCCGAGGAGGCCGTCTCATACGGCCTCGTCGACGAGATCATCGTCCCCCGCAGGGGTGTCTCGGCGCCGAAGGACCGGGCGGCTCTCTCGAACGGGGCGCTCTCGGGCGGGCCGGCCGACGTCTCCCTCGCCGAGGCCGTCGCCTCGTAGGCCCGGTCGTCGGCGCACGACCCGGTAAGGTGTCGCCCGTGCGCAGCTGATCTTTCGTCGAGCCCACCTGTCCTTCGAGCTCCGGGAGACGCCGTGCCCCTTTCGTCCAGTCCTCAGACCCTCGCGACCCTCGTCGCCCACCAGGTCTCGAAGTCCCGCGGGCTCGCACCGGTGCTCGTCGAGGTGGACCTCACCCTCGGGAGCGACCACCGCCTCGGTGTCATCGGCCCGAACGGCGTCGGCAAGACGACGCTGCTCAGGATCCTCGCCGGCATGGAGGAGGCCGACTCGGGACGAGTCTCGCTGCTGCCGCCGACGGCGACGGTCGGCTACCTCGCCCAGGAGCCGGTCCCCGAGCCCGGTGAGACGCTGCGGCGCGAGCTCGGGCGCCGGACGGGCGTCGACGGCGCCGAGCAGGACCTCGAGCGGGCGGCGGAGGCGCTGGCCGCCGGGCACCCTCGGGCCGAGGAGGCGTACGCGGGCGCCCTCGAGCGGTACCTCTCGCTCGGCGCGCCCGACTTCGACGCCCGCGCCCTCGAGCTCTTCGACGAGCTCGGGCTGCCCGAGCGCCTCCTCGCGGTGCCGACGTCCGGCCTCTCGGGCGGGCAGCGGGCCAAGGCCTCGCTGGCGGCGCTGCTGCTGTCGCGCTTCGACGTCCTGTTGCTCGACGAGCCGACGAACAACCTCGACTTCGAGGGGCTCGAGCGCCTGGAGGCGTTCCTCGGGGAGCGGGCGGGCGCCCTGGCGGTGGTCTCGCACGACCGGGCGTTCCTCGAGCAGGTGGTGACCGACGTCCTCGAGATCGACGAGGGCTCGCACCGCGCCGCCCTCTACGCCGGGGGCTTCGACGCCTACCTGGAGGCGAGAGCGACCGCTCGGCGGCACGCCACCGAGGCCTACGAGGCCTACGTCGACGAACGCACCCGCCTGCGGGCACGGGAGCGGGAACAGCGCCAGTGGGCGGTGCAGGGTGTCGGCCGGGAACGCCGCGCCCCGAAGGACCACGACAAGGCGCAGCGGGACTTCCGCGTCAACCGCACCGAGAAGCAGGCCTCCAAGGTGCGCATCACCGAGAAGGCCCTCGAACGCCTGGAGGTGGTCGAGCGACCGTACGAGCCGTGGCGGCTCGAGCTCGACCTGGCGGCCGCCCGGCGCTCGGGTGACGTCGTCGCCCGGCTCGAACAGGCAGTCGTGGAGCGAGGTGCGTGGCAGCTCGGTCCGGTCGACCTCGAGCTCTCCTGGGCCGAGCGGGTGGCGGTCCTCGGACCGAACGGCAGCGGAAAGTCGACGCTCATCGGGGCGCTGCTCGGGCGCCTCGAGCTGACCGCCGGTCGGCGCCACCTCGGGCCGTCGGTCGTCGTCGGCGAGCTCGGGCAGGAGCGAGACCGCTTCGCCGGCTCGAGGCAGTCGCTCGTCGAGGAGTTCCTCGCCGTCACGGGTCTCCCCGTGGCCGAGGGGCGCTCCCTGCTCGCCAAGTTCGGCCTCGGCGCCGGACACGTCAGCCGCCCGGCCGCCTCCCTCTCCCCGGGCGAGCGGACACGGGCCGAGCTCGCCCTGCTGACGGCGAGGGGCGCCAACTGCCTCGTCCTCGACGAGCCGACGAACCACCTCGACCTCCCCGCCATCGAACAGCTCGAGCAGGCCCTCTCGCAGTGGCAGGGAACGCTGCTCCTCGTCACCCACGACCGCCGCCTCCTCGAGGCGGTCACGCTCTCCCGCCGCATCCGCCTCGAGGAGGGCAGGATCCTTGCCGACGAACATGCGTAATCTCCGGCCATGACCGCACCACTCTCGGACGAGGGGGCGATGGCCATCGCCCTCGAGGAGGCCGCCCTGGCGGCTGCCGGCGGGGACGTGCCCGTCGGCGCCGTGGTCCTCCTCGAGGGACGCGTCCTGTCACGACGGCACAACGAACGGGAGGCCGGCCGCGACCCGACGGCGCACGCCGAGATCCTCGCCCTTCGCGAGGCGGCAGCGGTCGTCGGTTCGTGGCGCCTCGGCGGAGCGACCCTCGTCGTCTCCCTCGAGCCCTGCCCGATGTGCGCCGGAGCGGCCGTGGCCGCCCGGGTGGGGCGTGTCGTCTTCGGGGCCGCCGACCCGAAGGCCGGCGCCTGCGGCTCGCTCTACAACCTCTGCGCCGACCCGAGGCTGAACCACGAGCCCGAGGTCGTCCCCGGCGTCCTCGGGGACGACTGCGGCGAGCTCCTCCGGGGCTACTTCGAGGACAAGAGGGAGCCGGCGGCCAACAAGCGGGCCACCTGAGCCCCGCCTCCCCCCGGCACCGCCTCCGCCGCCCGTCTGGAGCCGACATGGACACACGCGTCAAGGTCGCCGTCATCGGCGGGGGTGCCGCCGGCTGCAGCCTGGCCTACCACCTGACGGCCCTCGGCTGCCCGGACGTCGCCCTCCTCGAGGCGGACGACCTGGCGAACGGGTCGACCTGGCACGCGGCGGGGCTGTGCACCCAGTACCACCGCAGCCTCAACATGATGCGGCTCCTCCAGACGAGCGTCGAGCTCTACGACGGCGGCCTCGCCGCCGACACCGGCGAGGAGGTCGACTACCACCGCTGCGGCAGCCTGCGGCTCGCGACGAGCGCCGAGCAGCTCGACGAGATGCATGCCCGCCAGGCGATGGCGCGCTCGATCGGCATCCCCTTCGAGGTCGTCGGGCCGGAGGAGGCGGCCCGGCTCTGGCCACTGCTCCACGTGGACGGAGTCCTCGGCGCCGCACTCCTTCCGACCGACGGCTGGGTCGACCCGGCCCGGCTCACCCGCGCCTACGCCGAGGGCGCCCGACGGCGGGGCGCCACGATCCTGCGCCGCACGCCCGTCCGGGCGCTCTCGTTCTCCGGCGGGCGGTGGACCCTCGAGAGCGACCGGGTGCGGGTCGTCGCCGACGTCGTCGTCAACGCGGCCGGCCAGTGGGCTCGTGCCGTCGGGCGGCTGGCGGGCGTGGAGCTGCCGGTCGTCCCCCTCCTGCATCAGTACCTCACGACCGTCCCGCTGCCGGCGCTTTCGGCTCTCGAGGGGGAGCTCCCCGTGCTGCGCGACCCGGAGAGGTCCTACTACGTCCGCCAGGACCAAGACGGCCTGCTCGTCGGGCCCTTCGAGCGGCGGCCCCGCAGCTGGGCCCGCCAGGGGGTGCCCGAGGGGTTCCACGGCCGACTCCTCGATCCCGACCTCGACCAGATCGGGGACGTCCTCGGGTCGGTGGCCCGCCGGGTGCCCGCCTTCTCCGACGCCGGGATCCGCACCGTGGTGCACGGTCCCGACGGCTACACCCCCGACGGGCTGTGCCTGATGGGTCCTGTGGCCGGGGTGAGGAACTTCCACGTGCTGGCCGGCTTCAGCATCTTCGGGATCGTCTTCAGCGGCGGTGCCGGCAGGCACGCCGCCGAGTGGATCCTCGGCGGCCAGCCCGGACGGTCCATGTGGGACGTGGACGTCCGCCGCTTCGGCCCGCACGCCGGTTCGCTCGTCTACACCGAGGCCCGTGCCAAGGAGACCTACGAGCGGGAGTACGCCGTCCACTTCCCGAACGAGGAGCTCGAGGCCGGGCGGCCGCTTCGGACCGATCCCCTCTTCGAGCGGCTTGCCGGCAGGGGCGCGGCCTTCGGGGCGGTCTCCGGCTGGGAACGCCCGCTCTTTTTCACCCCGGAGCCGACCGAGGCGAGAGAGCTCACCTTCCGGCGGGCGCGCTGGGAGGCCAGGGTGGCCGACGAGTGCGCGGCGGTGGCAGGCGGCGTCGGCGTCCTCGACCAGACGAGCTTCGGCAAGTACGTGGTGAGCGGGCGGGGGGCGGCGGGATTCCTCGAGCGCATCTCGGCCAACCGGTTGCCGTCCGCCGACGGGCGGATCGCCCTCACCCAGCTGTGCAACGGGGCGGGAGGAGTCGAGTGCGACCTCACGGTGACCCGCGTCGCCGAGGACCGCTACTACCTGGTCTCGGCCGCCGCCGCCGAGACCCACGACCTCGCATGGCTCGCCGAGCACGCGCCGGCGAGCGGGGTGGACATCGCCAACGTCACCTCGGCGGTTGGCGTGCTGACACTGGCCGGACCGGCCAGCCGGTCGCTCCTCGAACGAGTGGCCGACGGGGACTGCTCGGCCGCGGGTCTCCCCTACTTCCGGACGGTGGAGACGAGAGTGGGCGCCGCGCCCGCCCGGATCGTGCGCATCTCGTACGTCGGTGAGCTCGGCTACGAGATCCACCACTCGATCGAGTACCTGAGGTACCTCTACGACGTCCTTCGCGACGCCGGTGAGGACCTCGGCCTGGTCGACTTCGGCTACCGGGCGCTCGAGTCGATGCGCCTCGAGAAGTGCAACCGCCTCTGGGGATCGGACCTCTCCCCCGACGTCACGCCCTTCGAAGCAGGCCTCGGCCGGTTGGTCTGCCTGCAGGGCCGCTCCTTTGTCGGGAGAGACGCCCTCGTCGCCCAGGCCGAAGCCGGGCCCGCGCGGACCCTGTGCTGCCTCGAGGTCGAGTCCGACGACGCTGATGCGCACCGTCACGAGCCGGTGCGCCACGGCACCAGCGTGATCGGGCACGTCAGCTCCGGCGGCTACGGGCACCGGGTCCGGCGCTCGCTCGCCCTCGCCTACCTCCCGGTCGATCATGCCGCCACCGGCACCCGGCTCGAGGTGGACCTCCTCGGGTCCGCCCGGTGCGCGACCGTCGTCGATCAACCCGTCTACGACCCCGCCGGCGAGCGGCCCAGGGGCTGAGCACGGCGCCGGGCCTGCGCTCGCCTAGCATGCGACGACGTCGTCTCGGACAGGGGGCAGAGCCGATGGTGGGACGGAAGGCGGTACTGGCGATCGTCGGGCTCGCGATGGCGACCGCGCCCGGATGCAGCTCGTCGGTGGCCAACGGCCTCGACGCCCCGATCAAGGCCATCCCGGCGACCGACGTCGTCGTCGAGACCAACATCCAGGCCGTCGAGCAGGCAACCCAGGCGACCCTCGAGACCACGGGCTCCTTCGCCGACTTCAACACCGCCGACGCTGGCGGGACGGCCGTGACGGCGGGACCCTCGTCGGGGCCCGGCGACATCTCCTACGCCCTCGTCGGCGCAGGCTCCGGCATCGTCCTCGCCGGTTGGAACCACGCCGACCGCCACTGTGTCGGGGCGGTCTCCATCCACCGGCCTCTCTCGACCCCGGTCCTCGGCGAGTCGATCGCCGGCACCTACGACTTCGTGGCACCGGCAGCGAGCAGCGCCCAGTGCAGCGCCGGCGCCTTCGCCGCCTCGAGCGGGGCCCCATCGGCCTGGCCGGAGTCACCGTCCAGCTCAGGATGGCCGCCGGCGTGATCCCGGCCCGGCCGTGATCGCCTAGGCTCTCCGCCCGGAGGGATGCGAGAGTGGCCGAATCGGGCGGTCTCGAAAACCGTTGTACGTCCTGCGTACCGTGGGTTCGAATCCCACTCCCTCCGCTCGGCAGGCTCTCGGATCATCCAGCGCCTGGGCCTTGACGCGGAACCGTCAGGTATATCACCCT
>JAKACF010000171.1 GCA_021821585.1 Actinomycetes bacterium | reverse complement strand
CGACATCGGCCTCACCCTCCAGCACCTGTCGCACATCGACGCCTACGAGGCGAGCCGCCCGGGCTGGATGCCGACCTCGGCCTGAGCGGGCAGGGACTGCTCCACCCGGACCCACGCCCGCCGCCCCGCGACGGCGCGCAGCTCGCAGTTGCCGAGTGCCTCAGCTCTTCGGCCATCTGCCCGGGGCCTTCCGGGCTCGGTTCGTGAGGATCTCTCCGAGCCCGTCGAGGCTGAGCTCGGTCAGGCTCTGTCATCTCCGACGCTGCCGCAGCTGGCACTACGCAGCGCGCGGCGGCCCTGCCTTCAGCCGTTCGGTCACCTGCCGCATCCGCGCAGCGCTGCCGTGCGGCATCTCCCAGCGCGTCTCGAGCCACCACGTGCAGCCCGCCTCCGCCCACCTTGCAACCACGGCCCGGGCGGCCTCCGGATCCTCCGCTGGTGTCTCGCCCTGCGCCACGAGGTCGATTCCGGAGCCTCCTCGGGCGTCGAGGTACTCCCGGACGGCCCGGGCGTGCTCGGGCTGCGCGTCGTCGCCGATCCCCTCGTACTGGGGCACCGCCCCCTCGCAGCGAAGCGCCCGGTTCATCGACTTCGCTCGGGGCCAGACGGCGACCGTCCAGATCGGGATCCGCGGGCGCACGGGTCCGCCCATCGAGGCAAGCTCGTCGAGGGTTCCCGCCTCGTATTCGTAGAAGCGACCGTGGTAGACCGATCCACCTTCCCAGAGGACCCGCATGAGGTCGATCCCCTCGTCGAGGCGTTCCGCCCTCTCCTTGAGCTCGGTCACCTCGCCGGTCAGCGGGAGATCGTCGGTGATCGCCCCGATCCCGACCGTGAGCACCACGCGGCCTCCCGAGAGCTGGTCGACCGTGGCGACCTGGCTCGCCACCTTCCACGGGCGCCGCCAGGGAAGGGGCGTGAGGAGCGTCCCGATCGTGACCCGCGTCGTCCTGACGGCGACCGCCGCGAGGAGCGACCAGGCATCGACCCCGTAGGCGGCCTCCCACACGAAGACGCCGTCCCATCCCGACTCCTCCGCCATCATCGCCTGGCGCAGCTGCTCGGGGGCACTGCCACCGGGAAGGATCATGCCGTAGCGCATCTCGCTCCTTCTCCACACGGCCGAGAGCCGGCCGACCACAGGGCGTCCACCCATCCTCGCAGGGCATTGCCGGGCGCGCAGGACCCGGCGCCCATGAGCAGGCGTCGTGCACTCCCGGCGAGCGAGGGCGTGCCGTGCGAGCCCGGTCGGAGACGTTCAGCCGGCAGGTGCCGGAGTGTCCGGACGTCGTCGGTTCCGGGCGGGTTCGGGCACGGGCGCAGGTGCCCGAACCCGGGCGTCACACCGGGTCGGCTCTCCTGGCCCCCGGTGAACCCGGCACAGGCTCCCCCGGCGCGCTGCCGGCCAGCGGGCGGGGAGGGGGTGCCGGGAACCTCAACAGGGTGTCCCGTTCCAGGGTTCCGACTGGGTGTCGAACACGACGTTCGCCGGCGGCGTGGTCGTGGTCGTCGTCGTGGTGGAGGGCGGCGAGGTGGTCGAGGGAGAGGTGCCCGAGCTCGCCGAGTCGCCGGAGGTGGTGCTCGTCGAGTGGCCGGAGCTCGTCGAGGCGGCCTTCGGGGCGCCGGGGTGGCGGCCCGTCCCCTCGGAGAGGAACTTCCTGATCATCGGCCGGTCGTAGCGCATCGCCGGCAGCAGGACGTCCATCCCGTTGATCACCGTCGGGATGGTCGGGAGCACTTCGTTGTGGATGTCGGCGCCGGTCGTCGAGCGGAACTCGAGGGCGAGGTGCACGAGGTCGCTGTTGGTGAGCGTCGAGTCGAAGGCCAGGTTGTGGACGGCGGCCGTGAGGAGGTTGTTCATCGCCAGCGGGTTGGTGAAGTTCGCCTTCACCTGGGCGAGCAGGGCGTGGAAGAAGACGTCCTGGCGCAGGATCCGGCTCCAGTCGCTCATCCCGTCGTAGTTCCACTGCCCGTTGCGGTAGTAGTAGAGGTGCCGGCTCCGCACGTAGGCGAGCGCCATCCCGCCCGAGATGAGCTGGCAGCCCGTGTGCTGGATGCTGAGGCCGCTGTAGTAGTCGCGCAGCTTCATCGGGAAGTCGATCCGGATGCCGCCGACGGAGGTCACCATCCTCTCGAAGCCCGGGAAGTTCACCTCGGCGAAGTGGGAGATCGAGATCCCGAAGTCCTGCTTGACCGTCTTGATGAGCAGGCCCGGCCCTTCGTTGAAGGAGGCGTTGATCCGGTTCATCCCCGAGATGTACTGGACGTGGCCTGGGATGTGGACCCACAGGTCGCGCGGGATCGAGAGCAGGTAGATCTGCTTGGTCGCCGGGACGAACCGGGCGATGATGAGGACGTCGCTCCGCTGGCCGCCGTAGGTCGAGGTGTTGCCGAAGGCGACCGACTGGCTGTGGGTGTGGACGAACGAGCGCGTGTCGGAGCCGACCAGCATGACGTTGAAGGGGGCGCCGGGCTTGGCGGGCGTGGCGGCGAGGACCCCCTTCTGGACGTGGATACGGGTCACCTGGCCGAGCCGGTAGTTGATGTACCACCAGCCGACGCCGGCCGCCGCCACCGCCAGGAGGACGACGGCGCTGACCCCGCCGATGACACGCCGGGTCCAGCGCTGGCGGCGGGTCCGGCTGCGGCGCTTCTCCCGCCTCGCGGCCCTCCGGGCGGCTCGGGCAGTGGTCTGGGAGTGCTGGGGCGTGGGGTTCAGCGGATCGGACATGGTCGTCTCACATCCTCACCATCCCCCGTCAACCTGAAGTCAGTGTGAAGGGCCCCTGTGAACCCGCTTGGAAGCTCCTGAGCGGCAGGCGAACGTCCATGTCAACCGGGCTGTCGCTTCCGCCCCGGACCTTGGGCCAGGAGAGCGCCCTCCGTGGGACCACGCTCCGGCCCGGGCGATCCGCGCCCGCAGCGAGGGACGACGGGCTCCCGGCATCGCCCGGCTTCGAGGCGGATCCCTTCAGGCGCTCATCTCGCTCAGGCGACCGGCTCGTCGATGCTCGCCGCCAGCCGTTCGAGGAACTGCTGAGCGGTGGTGGCGGCGACGAATCGGCCGAGGAGCTGGTCGACGAGCAGGCCGAGCAGCCCGCCCGGGGGCCGGTAGCGGGCGTCCAGCACGAGGGAGGCGCCCCCCGAGCTGTGCGGCTGCACGTGGAGGTCGGCGGACATCTCGGGGAAGAAGCCCTCGAGGGCGGCGGCCCGCCAGCGGATCGTGATGCCTGCCTCGGCGCCGCCGGTCACCGGCGTGACGCAGTCGACCTCGACCGGTACCTCTAGCCGGGAGAGCCGGCGGGAGAGCCGGAGGCGGACGATGCGCGGCATGGCGAGGGACTCCCCGCCGTACGCGAGGCGGATGAGCTCCGCCGGTTCGACATGCAGGATCCGGTCGATCTCGCCGACCGGTCGGCTCACCGGGAGGCTGACCCGCAGATGCTCCTCGCGCGCCGGCTCCCACTCGACCGAGCTCGCCCCACCGGCCACGCCGAGCCAGCTCCTCAGGCGTCCTGTGGCGCCCTCGTGTCGGCCACCGGCTGTCGGCGTCATCACGTTCCACGCTATGGCGCCGGCGCCGGTCCCGGCGCGGGGACGGCGGGAACGGCGAGGCGGCTCAGCGACCGCGGCTCGCCCGACGCGGCTCGCGGCCGAGCGGCTGGCGCGGGCGGGGGCGGGCGACGAGAGGCGGGATCGCTCGGCGCTCCTCGCCGCCGGGATCGAGGTGGAGCGCGGCGTCGTAGTGAAAGAGCGTCAGCTCGTCGCCGGCGAGCAGGCGGTAGCGGGCCTCGGAGGCCCGCACGTCGACCTCGAGGCGACGGGCGCGGTAGATCAGCCGGAAGCGCAGCCCGTGGAGCCGGTTCGACAGGCGCGGCCGGAACAGCAGCCGATCCTCGTGGAGCCGGAGGCCGCCGAGGCCCTCGACGAGGGAGATCCACGCCCCGGCGAGCGACGCCATGTGCAGCCCGTCGCTCGTGTTGTGCTCGAGGTCGTCGAGGTCGATGAGCGAGGACTCGCCGACGTAGTCGTAGGCGAGGTCGAGGTGCCCCGTCTCGGCCGCCATGACGGCCTGGCTGCAGGCCGAGAGCGAGGAGTCCCTGACGGTGATCGGCTCGTAGTACTCGACGTTGCGCGCCTTCTGCTCGGGGGTGAAGGCATCCCCCCGCAGCTGCATGGCGAGCAGGAGGTCGGCCTGCTTCACGACCTGCTTGCGGTAGAGGTCGAAGTAGGGGAAGTGCAGGAGCAGCGGGTACTGCTCGGCGTCGGTGGCGGCGAAGTCCCACGCCTCGTGGTCGGTGAAGCCGTCCGCCTGGGGGTGCACGCCGAGGCGGGCGTCGTAGGGCACGTACATGTCCCGGGCGGCGTCGCGCCACGAGGCGGCCTCCTCGTCGTCGACGCCGAGGGCTCTTGCGGCGGCCGGGTGGCGGGCGCAGCCCTCGGCGGCCGCACGCAGGTTCTGCTCGGCCATCAAGTTCGTGTAGACGTTGTTGTCCGACAGGGCGCTGTACTCGTCCGGCCCGGTCACCCCGTCGATGCGGAAGGTGCCGTCGACGTGGTGGTGGCCGAGGGTGCACCACAGGCGCGCCGTCTCGACGAGCAGCTCGAGGCCGGTGCCGGCCGCGAACTCCTCGTCACCCGTCGCCCGCAGGTAGCGGAGCACCGCGTGGGCGATGCCGGCGCCGATGTGGAAGGCGGCGGTGCCAGCGGGCCAGTAGGCCGAGCACTCGGCCCCGTTGATCGTCCGCCAGGGGAAGACGGCACCGGCGAGATTCAGCTGGCGGGCGCGTGCGCGCGCCGCCGGGAGGGTGGCCTGTCGCCAGGACAGCGCGTCCGCGACGGCGTCGGGACGGCACAGGCTGAGCAGGGCGAGCACGTAGACCTCGGTGTCCCAGAAGGCATGCCCGTCGTAACCCGGACCGGTGAGTCCCTTGGCGGGGATCGGCCGTCCCTCCGCCCGGGCGCCGGCCTGCAGCACGTGGAAGATCGAGAAACGGACGGCCTGCTGGACCTCGGGGTCCCCGTCGAGCTCGACGTCGACGCCGTCCCAGAACTCCTCGAGGAAGCGCTCCTGCTCGCTGCACAGGCCCTCCCAACCCGTGTGGCGGGCGGCCTGCAGCGCCCCCCGTACCTGGTCGTGCAGGGCCGGGCGCGAGCGCATGGCCGACCAGCCGTAGGCGAGGAACTTCGTGAGCACGAGCCGCTCACCCGGCTGGAGCCGCCCGATCACGGTGAGGCGGGCGACGTCGGGCGAGCACTCCGTCGAGATCTCGCTCCCGGCGGGGGCCTCGACGACGTGCTCCATGGCCGCCGCCAGCAGCAGGCCGCTCCGCTTGACGCGGTGCACGAGCATGCCGCCGGTGTCCCAGGAGAGCGCCTCCTCGCTCTCGAGCGGCTGGTGGAGGGCGGCGGCGGCCCGTGGGTCCTCGGCCGGGCGCGCCGGGAGGGCCTCGTTGGCGACGAGCTCGGACTGGAGGACCACCTGGACGGCCTGGTCGAGGGGCTCCACCTCGAAGCAGACGGCGGCGATCGCCCGCTCGACGAGCGACACGAGTCGCGTCGAGCGGACCCGCACCGGGGCGCCGGCAGGGCTCTTCCACTCGACGTCGCGGCGCAGCAGCCCGGCACGCAGGTCGAGGACCCGGCGGTGCGACACGAGCTCGCCGTAGCGGACGTCGAAGGGCTCGTCGTCGACGAGCAGGCGGATCAGCTTGCCGTTCGTGACGTTGACGATCGTCTGGCCGGACTCCGGGTAGCCGAAGCCGCCCTCGGCATAGGGCAGTGGGCGCAGCTCGTAGACCGAGTTGAGGTAGGTGCCCGGCAGGCCGTGGGGCTCGCCCTCGTCGAGGTTGCCCCGCAGGCCGAGGTGCCCGTTCGAGAGTGCGAAGACCGACTCGCTCTGGGCGAGCACGTCGAGGTCGAGGGACTCCTCGGTGACCGACCACGGCTCGACGCTGAAGGCAGGGTGCCGGAACACGCTAGGCCTCGACGAGCTCGGCGAGGTCGGCGACGACGACGTCGGCGCCATGGGCGGTGAGCTCGGCGGCCGCCCCCACCCGGTCGACCCCGACGACGAGGCCGAAGCCTCCGGCGCGCCCTGCCGCCACGCCGGCGAGGGCGTCCTCGAACACGGCGCAGTCGGCGGGCGCCCGCCCGAGGCGGGTGGCGGCGGCGAGGAAGGTGTCCGGCGCCGGCTTGCCCCTCAGGTGCTCCTCCACGGCGACGACGCCGTCGACCCGGACGTCGAACAGCCCCTCGAGCCCGGCGGCACGCAGCACCGCCACGGTGTTGGCACTGGAGGAGACGACGGCGGTGGCGAGGCCGAGGCGGCGGGCCTCGCGCACGAAGCGCAGCGATCCGGGGTAGACGTCGACCCCGCGCTCGGACATCAACGCGAGCACGATGTCGTTCTTCCGGTTGGCGATGCCGTGCACCGTCTCGGTGCCCGGCGCGTCGTCGGCCCGGCCTTCGGGGAGGTCGATGCCGCGGGCCTGCAGGAAGGTGCGGGTGCCGTCCTCGCGCGGCCGGCCGTCGACGTACTCGTCGTAGTCGGCCAGGGCGTCGAACGCGACGAACGCCGTGCCGTCCCGTGCCGCCCGGCGGGCGAGGAACTCGTCGAAGGCCTGCTTCCAGGCCTCGGCATGGAGC
>JAKACF010000170.1:3850-6674 GCA_021821585.1 Actinomycetes bacterium | reverse complement strand
TGTCGAACTTCTCGATGGCGTCGATCAGGCCGAGGATGCCGTAGCTCACGAGGTCGGCCTGGTCGACCGAGTCCGGCATCCGGGAGAGCACCCGGCCGGCGACGTACTTGACGAGCGGCGAGTAGTGAAGGATCAGCCGGTCCCGGGTCTCGCGGTCCGGCCTCTCCTTGTAGGTCTCCCAGAGGTCGTCGACTCGCTCGATGCGCGAGAGGTCGACGGCGCTCACGTCGCCCTCGGATGGGCTCGGTGGTAGGCGCTCACGAGGCGCTCGGTCGAGACGTGGGTGTAGACCTCGGTCGTCCGCAGGCTGGCGTGGCCGAGCAGCTCCTGGACCACCCGCAGGTCGGCGCCACCGTCGAGCAGGTGGGTGGCGTAGGTGTGCCGGAGGGCGTGGGGGTGCGTCGGGACCGGCGAGCGGGCGTCGAGGACCCGGCGTACGTCGCGCGGCCCGATCCGGCGCAGCCGGTGGTTGACGAAGACGGCCGGACCGGCCGCCGACAGGTCGCCCACCTCCGGGCGGCCGCGCTCGAGCCAGCCCGAGAGGGCCTCGGCCGCCGGCTCGCCCATCGGGACGCGACGCTGCTTCGACCCCTTGCCCCAGACGGTGAGGGCGCCCGTGCGCAGGTCGACGCCGTCGAGGTCGAGCCCGCACAGCTCGCTCACCCTGAGCCCGGCGCCGTAGAGCAGCTCGAGGAGGGCGTCGTCGCGCAGCCGCCAGGGCGCCGGCTGGTCGTCGAGGGCAGCCCGGTCGGGCTCGAGGAGGTCGTGCAGCTCCGAGGGGCTGAGCACCCGGGGCAGCCGGGCCTCGCCGGACGGGGCGACGAGGCGCCGCGCCGGGTCGGCCTCGATCTGGCCGGTGCGCGTGAGCCAGGCGAAGTAGCTCCTGATGGAGGAGGCCTTGCGCGAGATGGTGCGCCGGGCGTAGCGGCGGGTGGCGAGGTAGGCGAGGTAGCGGCGCAGAAGGAGGCGGTCGACCCCGCCCGGATCGCTCACGCCGGCCCGCTCGAGCCAGTCGACGAGCGCCGCGACGTCGGACAGATAGGCCCTCCGTGTCGCCGGCGCGTCCCCCGCAAGCGAGCTCCGATACCCCTCAAGCTCGTAACCCACACCGTAACGGTACCTGAGTGGCGGCCCCTCGGCGGAGGTCCCGCCTCCGATGACGCGTTGCGGGTCGACTTCGGCGACAATGGAGGGATGGCAAGCCGCATCCTCCTCGTGGAGGACGACGAGCGCATCCGTACCTCGATGCGCCTCTCGCTCGAGGACGAGGGATACGAGATCGACGAGGCGGCGAGCGGCGAGGAGGCGCTCGAGTCGCACGCCCGGGCGCTCGTCGGCGAGCCGTTCGACCTCCTCGTCGTCGACATCATGCTGCCGGGGATGGACGGCTTCGCCTGCTGCAGGGAGCTGCGGCGCACGAGCACGGTGCCGATCATCATGGTGACGGCCCGGACCGACACCCACGACGTCGTGGCCGGCCTCGAGGCGGGTGCCGACGACTACGTCACCAAGCCCTTCGAGCCGAAGGAGCTGGCGGCCCGCATCCGGGCGCTGCTCCGCCGGGCCCGGGCCGGCGACGACGGCCCGGTCTCGCTCGTCTTCGACGACCTCGAGATCCTTCCCGAGGCGGGCGTCGTGAAGCGGGACGGCGAGGAGGTCCACCTCACCCGGACCGAGTTCCTCCTCCTCTGCGAGCTGGCGGCCAACAGCGGCAAGGTGCTCTCGCGCGAGCAGCTGCTCGAGCGGGTGTGGAGCTACGACTACTTCGGCGACGGCCGTCTCGTGGACGTGCACGTGCGGAGGTTGCGCACCAAGGTCGAGCGGGACCCGAGCGAGCCGCGCCACGTGCTCACGGTCCGGGGCCTCGGCTACAAGCTCGCGCCGTAGGAGCGATGCGCCACAGGAGCCGAGCGAGATGAGCGCCCCCGGCGGCCTGCTCCGGCGGACCCGGTCGGGAAGGAGCCTCCGCCACGGTCCCGGCGCGCCCGACGGAGCCGGCCCGGGCGGCGCCGAGCGCGCCGCCGGGCAGGCGGGCGCGCAGGAGGACGGCCACCACCGCCGGCGCCACCTCGGCCTCCGGGCCCGCATCACCCTGCTGTTCGCCCTCGGTGCGGCCATCTTGTCGGGCACGATCGCCGCCATCACCTACTACTCGGTCCGCACCTCGGTGCTCAACCAGCAGCGCACCTCGCTCACCCACGAGGCGAGCGCCAGCGCCTACCTCATCCAGCCCGGGCTGTCGCCGACCGCCGTCTACTACGCCAGGCTGCTCTCCAACACCGCCTCGAGCGACGCCTCCGACACCTTGCTGTTCCACCACGACCACTGGTACGCCACGGCGGCGGCCTTCACGCCGCCCCGGCCGCTGCCCCCCGCCCTCGTCGACATGGTGGCCCGCTCGCACACCGCCGCCTCGCAGACCATCGTCGTGAACGGCGAGCCGGTCTACGCCGTCGGCATCTGGATCTCCCCCGCCCAGTCGGCCTACTTCGAGCTCTTCCCGCTCTCCGAGGCGGCGCGGACCCTGCACGTCCTGCTCGCCTCGCTGCTGCTCGCCTCCCTCGTCGTCACCCTCGGGGGCGCGCTCGTCGGCAGCTGGGCGGCCAACCGGGCCCTCCGGCCGCTGCACGAGGCGGCCCAGGCCGCCCTCGACATCGCCGGTGGCCGCCTCGACACCCGCCTCGAGACCGACGACTACGCCGACCTCGCCGTCCTCACCTCGTCGTTCAACCGGATGGCCGACCGGCTGCAGGACCGCATCGAGCGGGAGGTGAGCTTCACCTCCGACGTCAACCACGAGCTCCGCTCCCCGCTCACCACCCTG
>JAKACF010000170.1:0-3840 GCA_021821585.1 Actinomycetes bacterium | reverse complement strand
GACGCGACGAGCTTCCCGACCGCTCCCGCCGGGCGCTCGACCTGTTGAGCGCCGAGGTGCGGCGCTTCCGCCGCCTCGTCGACGACCTGCTCGAGATCTCCCGCCTCGACGCCGGGCTCTCGGACGTCTCCATGGCGGAGGTCTCCCTCGGCGACCTCGTCCGGGCGAGCGTCGCCGCCACCTTGAAGCCGGTCCCGATCGAGTTCGAGGGCGCCGCCTCGGAGCGGCGGGTCCTCGTCGACAAGCGGCGCTTCGAGCGGATCGTCGCCAACCTGCTCGACAACGCCCAGCACTACGCCGGGGGCGCCACCCGGGTGGCCGTCTCGGCCGGTGCCACGACCGCCCGCGTGGCCGTCGAGGACGAGGGCCCCGGGATCCCCCCAGAGGAGCGGGAGCGCATCTTCGACCGCTTCTCGCGCGGCTCGAGCGGGCGACGGCGCGGCCTCGGCGAGGGGACCGGCCTCGGGCTCGCCATCGTCGCCGAGCACACCCGGGTCCTCGGGGGGCGGGTCTGGGTCGAGCCGAACGGCGCCCGCGGCGCCCGCTTCGTCGTCGAGTTCCCCCTCCTCGAGGAGCGCCTCTCGTGAGGGCCGTCCGCCTCGCCGCCCTGCTCCTCGCCCTGGCGGCGCTGCTCGCTGCCTGCGGCATCCCCGTCTCGAGCGGCCCCGAGCCCCTGCCGCGCTCGGATGTGCCCGAGGCCCTCGTCGTCTCCCAGAGCGTCGAGGCGCGCTGCCCCTCGCACAACGCCAAGGTCGAGAACGTCTCGATCTACCTCGTGCAGGCGATCCAGGGCACGCTCGTCCGGGTCAACCGCTGCGTCAACCGGCCGGCGACCGTTCAGGAGGTGCTGAAGGTCCTCGAGGCCGGGCCCGTCGCGACCGACTACCACAACAACTACGAGAGCGCCCTCAACGTCGGCTCGAACCTCGCCTCGGTCGGCCCGGGGCCGACGGGGGTCGGCCCCTGCCCGAAGCCCGCCAAGGCGGGCGGGCACTGCGGGCTCGCCACGATCCGCCTCGACCGCTACTTCAGCGAGCTGCAGCGCGAGGCCCCGATCCAGGAGCTCGGTCAGATCGTCTGGTCGCTCGTGCGGTCGCCCCTCGGGGTGACCGAGGTCCGCTTCGTCTCACCGACCGGCCGGCCCGTGGCGGTCGAGACGGCGACCGGTCGCTTCGTCGACCGGCCGGTGACCATCAACGACTACCGCTTCCTCGGGCCCTGAGGCCTAGGCCTCCGCCGGGACGGTGAGCTCGAGGCGGGGGGCGTCGCCCCAGAGGCGCTCGAGGTCGTAGAAGCGCCGGGTCTCCTCGACAAAGACGTGGACGACGAAGTCGCCGTAGTCCATGAGGATCCATCGGGCGTCGTCGAGGCCCTCGACCGTCTTCGGGCCGCGGCCGCCGGGACCCTGCTTCACCCGCCGCTCGACTTCCTCGGCGATCGCCCGCACCTGCCGGTCGTTCGAGCCGGAGGTGACGACGAAGTAGTCGGTGATCGCGAGCAGGTCGCCGACGTCGATCACGACGGTCGGCTCGGACGTCTTGCTCGTTGCGGCCTCGACCGCCAGGGTGACGAGCTCAGTGCTCAACAGGACCGCTCACTTGCAGAGCGTCACCGTCGATCGCGGGAGCGTGCTGCCGTTCATCTGCCGCCACCATACAGGTTGCGCTCGCGGATCACGCGGATGGCGTCCGGGGGGACGAGGAAGTCGAGCGGACGGCCCGAGGCGGCCCGGTCGCGCAGGTCCGTGCTCGAGATCTCGAGGGCCGGGATCTCGACCGTGGTCACCCTCCAGCCGGCGAGCGGCCCGCCCGAGCCCGTCCGGGCGACCCGGGTGCCCGGACGGTTGACGATGACGAGGCTGACCGCCCGGCGCACCTCCTCCACCCGGATCCAGGTCCCGAGCATGGGCGCCACGTCGGCGCCGATGATGAGGTGCAGCTCGGCCCCGGGGTACCTGCCGGCGAGCTCGGCGACCGTGTCGGCGGTGTAGGAGACCCCGCCCCGGTCGATCTCGAGCGAGGACGCCTCGAGCCCCTCGTGGCCGTGCACCGCCGCCTCGACGAGCGCCAGGCGGTCCGCCGCCGGCGTGACCGGCCGGGTGTCGACCTTCTGCCAGGGCTGGTTGGCCACGACGAGGAGCACGAGGTCGAGGGAGAGCTCGTGGCGGACGTTGACCGCCGCCACGAGGTGGCCGACGTGGACGGGGTCGAAGGTGCCCCCGAGGATGCCGATGCGCGGCGCGCTCAAGGGCGGCTCAGGACCCCGCCAGGCGAGCGACGACGGGCGCGAACGGCTCGATCTCCGCCTCGTGGAGGACCCAGTAGGAAAAGCCCGACTCCTCCCGGCGCGACAGCAGCGTCTCGACGATCTCGTCCTCGGTGCCGAACAGCCCGATCGGCGAGGCGGCGATCTCCTCGGGCGGGTAGCCGACGACGGCCGACACCTCCTCGGCCACGACCTTCTGGGGACGGCCCACCTCGGCGAGGAAGACGAGGCTCTGCAGCTCAATCGAGTCGAGCCGCTCGCCGGCGGCCTGCCTCACCCAGCCGACCCGCTCGGCGTAGTGGGCCGCCGTCGTCGTCGCGATGGTCTCGGGCCCGACGTTGCCCGAGCGCAGCGACGGGTTGATGCCGACGACGTCCGCACTGCGGGCGGCGAGCTCGAGCACCCGCCGGCTCCCCCCGCCGATCACGAGGGGCGGCCCGCCGGGCCGGTGCGGGCGCGGGAGGCCGTGGGCGTCGGCGAGGCGGTAGTGCTCCCCCTCGAAGCTCACGCGCTCCTCGGACCAGAGCGCCCGCATGACCGAGACGGCCTCCTCGAGGCGGGCGACCCGCACCGCCGGGCGGTCGTAGGCGATGCCGGACTCGTCGTAGTCGCTCTTCATCCACCCGGCGCCGAGGCCGACCTCGAGGCGCCCCTCGGAGGCGAGGTCCAAGGTGGCGCACTCCTTGGCGAGCAGGACCGGGTGGCGGTAGTCGTTGTCGAAGACGAGCGAGCCCACCTTGAGCCTCGTCGTCGCCTCGGCGGCCACGGTGAGGGCGACGAGCGGCCCGTACTGGTCGTCCAGGTGGTCGGGCATGTAGAGCGTCGAGTAGCCGAGGTCCTCGACCCGGCGGGCCGTCTCCCGCCAGGCGGCGAGGCCGGAGGCCTTCTCGAGCTGGACGGCAAAGCGGAACGGGCGCACCCGGCGAGGTTAGCCAGCCTTTCGCCCTGCGTCGTTTACGCTTGGCGGATGACCCTGAGCGAGCGCCCCACGGCGTGGACGCCCTCCTCGTGGCAGCGCCGGGAGGCGCGCCAGCTGCCGACCTGGCCCGACGAGCCGGCAGCCGAGCGGGTCTACGCCGAGCTGAGGGCGCTTCCTCCCCTCGTCTTCGCCGGCGAGGCCCGCCGGCTCACCCGCGCCCTCGGCGAGGTGGCGGCCGGGCGGGCCTTCGTGCTGCAGGCCGGCGACTGCGCCGAGTCCTTCGACGACTTCTCGGCCGACTCGATCCGGGACAAGCTCAAGGTCATCTTGCAGATGGCCGTCGTGCTCACCTACGGCTCGGGCGTGCCGGTGCTGAAGATCGGCCGCATCGCCGGCCAGTTCGCCAAGCCCCGCTCGGCGGCGACCGAGCGCGTGGGCGAGATGGAGCTGCCGGTCTTCCGGGGCCACATCGTGAACGACGACGTCCCCGTCCCCGCCAGCCGGGTGCCGGACCCGACCCGGATGCTCACCGCCTACCACCAGTCGGCCGCCACCCTCAACCTGCTGCGGGCCTTCACCAAGGGGGGCTTCGCCGACCTCTCCCAGGTGCACTCCTGGAACCAGGAGTTCGTCGCCGCCAGCGCCGAGGGGCGCCG
>JAKACF010000169.1 GCA_021821585.1 Actinomycetes bacterium | reverse complement strand
GAGGACGTCGAGCTGGCGCTGCTCGCCGACGACGTCGGGGGCGGCTGAACGGAGCTTCCCGCAGGTGGTATAGCCTTTCGTCTGGGAGCGGTGCGACCCGGCGGGCTCGGCGTCGCCCCGTTTCTCCGACCACCGTCAACCGTCCATCTCCCGCCGTGCCCCGGCGGCCTCATGCCAATCAGAGAGCGATCCGACCAGATGTCCCTCACGACCCCCGCCCCGTCCGCCTCCGGAGAGCCGCAGCGCTTCGGCTCCTTCGACGCCATGGGGACCTACATCCCGGTCCAGATCACCGAGGACGACCTCGGGGACCTCTCCCTCGAGGAGGCTATCGACCGCACCATCCACCCCTTCGACGACGGGGACATCGTGAAGGGGACGGTCGTGAAGATCGACAAGGACGAGGTCCTGCTCGACATCGGCTTCAAGTCCGAGGGCGTCATCCCGGCGCGGGAGCTCTCGATCCGCCACGACCTCGACCCGCACGAGGTGGTGGACCTCGGCGAGGAGATCGAGGCCCTCGTCCTCCAGAAGGAGGACAAGGAGGGCCGCCTCATCATGTCGAAGAAGCGGGCCCAGTACGAGCGCGCCTGGGGCGACATCGAGCGGATCAAGGAGTCGAACGGCATCGTGAAGGGGCCGGTCATCGAGGTGGTGAAGGGCGGGCTGATCCTCGACATCGGCCTTCGCGGCTTCCTGCCCGCCTCGCTCGTCGAGCTCCGCCGGGTGCGCGACCTGCAGCCCTACATCGGCCGGGCGCTCGAGGCCAAGATCATCGAGCTCGACAAGAACCGCAACAACGTCGTGCTCTCCCGCCGGGCGTGGCTCGAGGAGACCCAGCGCGAGCAGCGCGGCGAGTTCCTCGTCAACCTGAAGCCGGGCGAGGTCCGAAAGGGCGTCGTCTCGTCGGTCGTCAACTTCGGCGCCTTCGTCGACCTCGGCGGCATGGACGGCCTCGTGCACGTCTCGGAGCTCTCCTGGAAGCACGTCGACCATCCCTCCTCGGTCGTCTCCGTCGGCGACGAGGTCACCGTCCAGGTGCTCGACGTCGACCTCGACAAGGAGCGGATCTCCCTCTCGCTGAAGGCCACCCAGGTCGACCCGTGGCAGGAGTTCGCGACCAACCACCGCATGGGCGAGCTCGTCTACGGCCGCATCACCAAGCTCGTCCCCTTCGGCGCCTTCGTACAGGTCGGCGACGGGATCGAGGGGCTCGTGCACATCTCGGAGATGGCCGCCCACCACGTCGACCTGCCCGAGCAGGTGGTCTCGCCGGGCGAGGAGCTCTGGGTGAAGATCATCGACATCGACCTCCAGCGGCGCCGGATCAGCCTCTCGATCAAGCAGGCCGCCGAGGGCGGCATCGTCGCCGAGGAGTACCAGGAGGCCTTCGGCGAGCACGCCTACGACGAGCAGGGGAACTACATCGGCTACGACTACTCGACCGAGTTCACCCCCGAGACGGAGGCGCAGGCCGCATGGGCGGACTACCAGCCCGAGCCCGCGGCTGCCGCGGAGGGCGCGGACACCGGCGCCACGGACGAGGCTCCGGCCGCCGAGGCCGCCAGCGAGGCTCCGGCCAGCGAGGCTCCGGCCGAGGAGTAGGAGGGCCGAGGAGTAGGAGCGGGCGGGCGCCGGGCGCCGCCCCCGCTCAGTTCGTGATGGCGGCCGCTTCCGTCGACGCCGGGGCGCCGAGCGGGAAGTGGCAGGCCACGTAGTGGCCCTCGCCGATCTGGCGCATGGAGGGCTCCTGCACGCCGCAGATCTCGCTCGCCCGCGGGCAGCGGGTGCGGTAGCGGCACCCCGAGGGCGGCGTGACCGAGGACGGCATCTCGGTGTGCGCCTCCCGCTCCTCCTCGTCGAGGACCGGGGCGGCCGACGCGCCCGCCCGCGAGAGCGCCCGTGAGGAGATGACGCTCGCCATGAGGAGCGCCCTCGTGTAGGGGTGCGCCGGCGAGGCGTAGAGAGTCTCGGCGTCGGCGACCTCGCAGGTCTTGCCGAGGAACATGACGAGCACGCGGTCGCTCACGTTCTTCACGACGGCGAGGTCGTGGGAGATGAAGATCATCGTGAGCCCGTAGCGGCGCTTCATGTCCTCGAGCAGGTTCAGGATCTGCGCCTGCACCGAGACGTCGAGGGCCGACACGGGCTCGTCGCAGATGAGGACCCGTGGGTTCAACATGAGCGCCCGGGCGATGGAGATCCGCTGGCACTGGCCGATCGAGAACTCGTACGGCCGCCGCCACGAGACCGTGTCGTAGTCCATGTTGACCTCGGACAGCATGAGCCGGGCGCGCTCCACCCGGTCCTCCTCGGAGCCGACGTCCCAGATGGCGAGGGGCTCGAGGACGAGCTCGGAGACGGTGCGCCGCGGGTAGAGCGAGGAGATGGGGTCCTGGAAGATGACCTGCAGCTTCGTGCGGACCTGGCGCATCTCCTCGCCCGCGAGGCCGGTGAGGTCGACGCCCTCGAACAGGACCTGGCCCGAGGTCGGCCTCGGCAGCTGCAGGATCGCCCGTCCCGTCGTCGACTTGCCGCAACCGGACTCGCCGACGATGCCGACCGTCTCGCCCGGGTAGACGTCGAAGCTCACGTCCGAGACGGCGTGCACCTTCTGGCCCTTCGGCGCCGGGAACTCGACCACGAGGTTCTCGACGCGGATGAGGGCCTCGCTCGCGTCCCTCAGATGTGCGGTGCCGCTGCCGGCCACGTCAGACCACCCCCACGGCGCCAGGCTGGCCGGCGGCCTGATTCTCTTCCAGGGCCCGGGCGCCCTCCGGCGACCCGACGGGATACCAGCACGCGTACCAGTGACGCGGCACGTCCGCCTCCCGGAGCGGCGGCTCCTCCTCGCGGCAGCGCTGCTGGACGTAGGGGCAGCGGGGGGCGAAGCGGCAGCCCTTCGGCAGGTCCGCCGGGTTCGGCGGATTGCCGGGGATCGTGTGCAGCCGGGTGTGGCTCGGGTTCGACAGGCGCGGGGCGGACTTGAGCAGCGCCTCGGTGTAGGGCATGCGCATGTCACGGAAGAGCACGCTCGTCGGGGCCCGCTCGACGATCTGGCCGGCGTACATCACGATCACCTCGTCGGAGCGCCCCGTCACGACGCCGAGGTCGTGGGTGACGAGGATCACCGACATGTAGCGCTCCTGCTGGAGCCGGTTGATGAGGTCGAGGATCTGCGCCGAGACGGTGACGTCGAGGCCCGTCGTCGGCTCGTCGGCGAGCAGCAGCTTCGGTCCGCAGGCGATGGCCGCCGCGATGACGATCCGCTGGCACATGCCGCCCGAGAACTGGTGCGGGTACCACCGCATGCGATGCTCGGGCTCAGGAATGCCGACCGAGCGCAGCAGGGAGACGGCGGTCTCCTTGGCGTCCTGCCGGCTCATGGCGAGGTGGTAGCGGAGCGACTCGGTGATCTGGCGGCCCACCCGCACCACCGGGTTGAGCGAGGTCATCGGGTCCTGGAAGACCATCGACACCTGGGCGCCCCAGAGGCCCCGCAGGTCGGCCTCGCTGGCGCTCGTCATGTCGACGTCGCCGAAGCGGACGCGGCCCTCCCTGACGACGTTGTGAGGGGGGAGCAGGCCCATGATGGAGCGCGAGAGCACGGTCTTGCCCGACCCGGACTCGCCCACGATGGCGAGCGTCCGTCCCCGCTCGAGGTCGAACGAGACCCCGTCGACGGACCTGACGACCCCGTTGCGGGTGCGGAAGTGGGTCTTCAGCCCCTCCACCTCGAGAAGGGGCCGGTCGTCGAGGTCGTCGATCTCCCTCACATGGCGGGCGCGGGTCACAGCACTCCCTCCCGGACGTCGAGGGTCGCCCGCAGCCGGTCGCCGATGAAGTTGATGGCGAGGATGAACGAGAACATCGCCACCGCCGGCGAGATGAGCAGGCTGACGTCGTTCGGCATGGAGCTCGTGCCGAGGGCGATCATGTTGCCCCACGTCGGCGTCGGCGGGGGGACCGACTGGCCCAGGTAGGAGAGCGCTCCCTCGCCGACGATGGCGAGGGCCACCCCGATCAGGTTGTAGGTGATGGTGGAGGGGATGATGTCGGGGACGAGGATCTTCCAGAGGATGCGGCTGCGCTTGGAGCCGAGCGCCTGGGCGGCGAGCACGTACTCCCGCTGGCTGTACTCGATCGTGGCCGCCCGCACCACCCGGAACAGCAACGGCCAGGCGACGATGGCGATGATGAGGACGATGTCCCACTCCGAGTTGCCGAGGTAGGCCACGATCGCCAGCCCGAGCACGAGGGAGGGGAAGGACAGGAAGACGTTCGCCACGACGCCGAGGACGCGGTCGAAGGTTCCCCGGAAGTAGCCGGCGAGCAGGCCGAGCGGGCCCCCGACGACGAAGGAGAGGGCGATGGAGGCGAACCCGACGACGAGGGAGACCCGCGAGCCGTAGATGACCCTCGAGAGGATGTCCCGGTCGGCGGTGTCGCAACCGAGGAGGTGGGCGCTCGACAAGCCGGGGTTGAGCAGGCAGCTCGTCGCCTGGATGCGGTAGGGGGACTGGAGGGGGAGCACACCGGCGAAGATCGCCAGCAGGATCCAGGCCACCACCACGCCGACGGCCACCCAGAAGCCCCACCCGAGGCTCTGGTACCACTTGCGGCCCGCGGCCGAAGGCCGCTCGGGCGGCGCCTCGGCGCCGATGACGGCAGGGATGACGGCCTCGCCGACCGGGGCGCTCACCGCCGGCATCTCGAAGGGCTCGTCGGACTTGAGGTCCGTCAGCCCGAGGACGTCCTGAGCGATGAGGTCGGAGTCAGGCGGTTCTGGCACGGCGCACCCTCGGATCGATGACGGAGTACAGGAAGTCGATGAAGACGTTGAGGAAGATGTACACGACGGCCACGATGATCGTGATGACCTGCACGGTCGGAAGGTCGGCCTTCTGGACGGCGTAGACGAGCTGGAAGCCGAGGCCCGTGAGCCCGAAGACCTGCTCGGCGATGATCGCCCCGACGATGAGCGAGCCGATCTGGACGCCTCCGACCGTCATGACGGTGAAGGTGGAGGGCCTCAGGGCGTGGCGGAAGAGGATCCGCCACGTGGTGAGCCCCTTCGCCCGTGCCATGACGATGAAGTCCTCCTCGAGGGTGGCGATCATGTCGGCCCGCAGCAGGCGCTGGTAGACGGCGATCGACCCGATGGCGAGGGTGAGCGACGGGAGGAACATCGTGTAGAGGTTCGTGAGAGGGTCGGCCCCGAAGGAGGGGAGGGTCGCCCCGGCGCCGGGGAACCACTGCAGCTGGGTGGTGAAGAAGTAGCGCAGCAACGGTCCGAGGATGAACGCCGGGAGGGACAAGGTGGCGATGGAGACCGTCGTCGAGAGCCGGTCGAAGACCTTGTTCGGTCGGAGCGCGCTCCACATGGCCATCGGGACGGCGACCACCACGGCGATCACCTGGGAGAAGATCACGAGCTCGAGGGTGATCGGGTAGGAGGTCTTGAGCAGCGTGGTGATCGGCTCGGGGGGCGCCTGGGAGAGCCCGAGGGTTCCCGAGAAGAGGTTCCCGAGCCAGTGGAAGTAGCGGGCGAAGAAGCCGTGGTCGAGGTAGAGGATCGCCGCCTCGTGGTGCAGGCAGGCAGGGCCCGCCGTCCCGCAGATGACGGCTGCCTCGTTGCCCGGGAGCTTCGAGGTGAAGAAGAACGTCACGAAGGTGACGAGGAGGAGCGTGACGGCGAATTCAAGAACGCGCCGAACGACAACCTTGGTCAACGGGACCCCCTTCCGGCCTGCCGATGCTAGTTCGTGAGCGCGAGCTCATGCACGAGAAACGCCCCGTTGTTGAAGCCGATGCTCTTGACGCGGCCCGGCAGGACCTGCCCCGTGACGCCCACCACGTCTGAGGCCGCCACCGCCGCCCAGTAGGTCTTCCCGAGCCACACGTAGGGGAGATCCTCGGCCAGATACCGCGAAACGTCCTGATACGCCTGCACACGCTCTTGGATATCGGTCGATTCCCTCCCGGTGTTGAGCGCTCGTTGGATCCGGGGGTCGCGGTTGCGCGCCATGTTGAGCGAGACGGAACCCACCTTGGCATAGGTGTCGGTCGACCACCAGATGTAATTCTGGTCGGGATCGGTGGCCCCGAACTGCTCGAAGGTGCAGGCCTGGTAGGTCCCGACGACGGCGTCGGTGAGGAAGGCCGTGAAGTCCTGCTGGACGACCGCGGTCCGGACCCCGACGCTCTCCCACTGCTGCTGGAGGATCTGCACGACCTCGGCATAGTCGCCTCCGGCGATCGTGGAGAGCTTGAGGGCGGGCGCGCTGCCCGTCTTCTTCTTGTACTCCTCGACGAGCCGGCGCGCACCTTTCGGGTCGAACCCGGGGTAGCCGGTGCTCGTGTACCAGACCTCGCCGGGTACGAAGGGCCCCGAGACGGGCTCGGTGAGCCCTTGGCCGTAGGTCTCCCTCAGCACGGTCCGGTCCGTGGCCTTGGCGAGCGCCTGGCGGACGAGCAGGTCGTCGAGAGGGGGCGAGTCCAGGTTGAGCATGATGAAGTCGACGTCGGGCTCCGCACGCGGCGGCGGGTCGCCGAGGATCACCTGGTACTTGTCGTTGCCGAAGAAGGGCTTGATGTTCTGGGGCGCCTGGCAGTGCATGAGGTCGATGGTCCCCGAGACGAGGGCGTCCTCCCGCTCGGCGTTGTCGGGGATCGGCTTGAAGTAGAGGGCGTCGAGG
>JAKACF010000168.1:4935-6714 GCA_021821585.1 Actinomycetes bacterium | reverse complement strand
CGGCCTCGGCGAGGACGCCGTGGGCCACCGGCGTCACCGGTGAGGCGACGACGGCCATGCCGGCCGCCGTCGCGAGGTGGGTGACCCAGAGCGTCTGCCAGCTGTCGCAGACGACGAGGGCCCGGTGCAGCCGGTCGAGGCGGGCGACGGCCGCCACCTCGGCGGGAACGGACCCGGCCTCGGCGAGCGAGACACGCCCTGCGGCGACATGGTCACTGCGCTCGAGGAACCGCACGCCCGCCTCCGCCTGGCGCCGGGAGCCGGCCGCCACGACGATCCTCGGTGCCCGCCCGGCGTGCAGCAGCGCGGCGGCATGGTCGAGGCGCACCTCGTACTCGGCGGTGATCCCGGGGGGCGATCCCGACGGGGCGATCACGACGACCGCCGGCTCGACGGGGGCGGCTGCGGCCGCTCCGGGCGCGCGCGAGGCGGTGACCACCTGGACGCCGGTCACGACGAAGTAGGCGGCCGCCCCGAGCACCACGAGCGAGAGCAGCCGCCTGGCCCACTTGAGGGGCCGGAAGATGGCGGTCTCCTCAGCGGGTCCGCTCGAGCGCCCGCTCGAGGCGACCGAGCGTCTCGTTGCGCCCGAGGACCTCGAGGGACTCGAACAGCGGCAGCCCGACGCTGCGACCGAGGGTGGCGACCCGGACCGGGGCCTGGGCCTTGGCGAGCTTGCGCTCGTGCTCGGCCGCGATCGCCTCGAGCACCTCCTTCAGACCCGCTGCCGTCCACTCGGTGAGGCCGGCGAAGCGCTCCCGGGCCGCCGTGAGGATGCTCGGCGCCATCGCGTCGCGGCCGATCGCCTTCTCGAACGAGGCCTCCTCCACCTCGAAGCGCCCGGCGAAGAGGAAGCTCACGTAGCCGGGTACCTCCGCCAGGGTGGTGACCCGCTCCTTCACGAGAGGAGCGAGCAGGGCGAAGGCGGCCGTCGAGTAGGGCGCCGTGCCGAGGCCGTCGCCGGTCTGCTCGGCCCACTCCCGCACCCTGGCGGTGAACTCCTCGTCGGCGAGCGCCCGCACGTAGACGCCGTTGAAGTGGGCGAGGCGCTGGTTGTCGAAGAAGGCGGGCGAGTGGTTCACGTCCTCGAGGCGGAAGTCGCGGACGAGGTCGTCGAGGCTGAAGAACTCCTCGCCCGAGGGGGGCGACCACCCGAGCAGCGACAGGTAGTTCGCCATCGCCTCGGGGAGGAAGCCGTCCGCCTCGTAGTCCTCGAGCGCCACCCGGTCGCGGCGCTTGGAGATCTTCTGGCGCTTCTCGTTGACGAGGACGGGGAGGTGCGCGAAGGCCGGCAGCTCCACCGCCGGACCGGCGGCGTTCAGCGCCTCCCACAACAGGACGGCCTTCGGGGTCGTCGGCAGGTGCTCCTCGGAGCGGATGACGTGGCTGATGGCCATGTCCCGGTCGTCGACGACGACCGCGAGGACGAACAGGGCGTCCCCGTTGGACTTCACGACGACGAAGTCCTCGATGGTCGAGTTGGCGAACTCGACGTCTCCCCGGACGAGGTCGTGGACGACGGTCACGCCGTCGCGGGGCACGGCAAATCGCAGCGCCCGCCCCGGCCCGCGCTCGAGGCCGCGCTGGCGGCAGTAGCCGTCATAGCCCGGTGTCGGATTGTCCCTCGTCCGCGCGAGGACGTCCTCTCGGGTGCAGTCACAGGCGTAGAGGGCGCCCGACCGAAAGAGGCGGTCGGCCGCCTCCCGGTAGAGCGCCGTGCGCTCGGACTGGCGGTAGGGGCCCTCGTCCCAACGCGACCCGATCCACTCGAGGCCGGCC
>JAKACF010000168.1:0-4925 GCA_021821585.1 Actinomycetes bacterium | reverse complement strand
GCGCTCGGTGTCGGTGTCCTCGATCCGCAGGATGAAGTCGCCGCCCTGCTGGCGGGCGAAGGCCCAGTTGTACAGCGCCGTGCGGGCGGTTCCCACGTGGATGTAGCCCGTCGGCGAGGGGGCGATGCGGACCCGGACGCGCCGGCCGCCGCCGGAGGTGCCGCTCACTCCTCCACGACCGAGATGGCCTGCTTCGGGCAGGAGCGGACGCACTCCATGAGCCGGTCGCGGTACTGCTCGTCCGGATGGTCGTTCAGCACGTAGAGGAAGTCGTCGTCGCGTACCTCGAAGACCTCTGGCAGGATCCCCATGCAGACCGCGTTGGACTCGCACAGGTCGTAGTCGACGACGACGCGCATCAGGGTCTTCCTTTCCTCGACCTCGGGGCCGGGCGGGCGCCCGGGGTGCGGTGGCGATGCTATTGCGCCGGTCAGTGCTCGGCGAGCGGCGCTACGGTCCGCTCGTGGACTTGACCCTGCCCGGAGAGGACGACCGGCGGCGCCTCGAGGTGCGGGCCTTCCTCGAGGCTCACCTAGAACCGACGGGGCGCCAGCTGGCCGAGGCCGGCTACGTGGCGCCGCACTGGCCGGCGCCCTGGGGCCTCGGGGCGGACCCCCTCCACCAGCTCCTCATCGACGAGGAGCTACGCAGGGCGGGCGTGCGCCGGCCCGACAACCTGATCGGGATCGGCTGGGCCGGCCCGACGATCCTGCACGCCGGGACGGAGGCGCAAAAGGAGCGCTACCTGATGCCGCTCCTCGCAGGGGAGGAGATCTGGTGCCAGCTCTTCTCCGAGCCCTCCGCCGGCTCGGACCTCGCCGGCCTCTCGACGAGAGCGGTCCGCGACGGCGACGACTACGTGATCCGCGGCCAGAAGGTCTGGACCTCGGGTGCCCACCTCGCCCAGTTCGGGATCCTGATCGCCCGCAGCGACCCCGAGGCCCCCAAGCACGACGGCATCACCTACCTCATCTGCCCGATGGACAGCCCGGGGATCACCATCCGGCCGATCGTCGACATGACCGGGATGCACAGCTTCAACGAGGTCTTCTTCGACGACGTCCACATCCCGGTCGCCAACCGCGTGGGCGAGGAGAACCGCGGCTGGCCGCTCGCCAAGGTGACGCTCGGCAACGAGCGGGTGTCGCTGTCGGGGGCAGGCGCCATCTGGGGCCGCGGCCCGACCGCCGCCGACCTCGTCGAGCTCGTCCGCCGGCACGGCGGGTGCACCGACCCGGTCCTCCGCCAACGTCTCGCCAGGGCCTACATCGACGGCGAGGTGCTCCGCCTCCTCCGGCTGCGCACCGTCGCCGCCGCCGTCGCCGGCCGCCCGCCGGGGCCCGAGGCCTCGGTGAGAAAGGCGCTCGCCGACGCCCACGGCAAGGAGGTGATGCAGCTCGCAAAGGACCTCTCCGGGGCGGCGGGCATGCTGGCGGAGGCGGCGCCCTTCGGCGTGGCCGACCCGGTCTGGCCTTTCGGGTTCCTGTTCTCGCCCGCCCTCACGATCGGAGGCGGGACGGCCGAGGTGCAGCGCAACATCATCGCCGAGCGGTCGCTCGGACTTCCCCACGAGCCCGATCCCGACGCCGGTGCGCCGTGGTCGGCCGCGCACCGGTGAGGGTGCTTGCCGTCGCTGCTACTTATCAGTAGCATCTCTCGTCGACGACCGACCGGCTGAGCGGCGTTGCGGGCACACCGCAAGGCGGCCTCCCCGGTCACGGCGAGTCCCGCCGGCGGGCGGGGGAAGGGATGGGACACGACATGGCGGGAATCACGTCCTCTTGCGCGCGGCGGCGAGCGGCCGCCGCCGTGCTGGCCGTCGTGCCGGCGGCGCTGCTGCTGGCGGGCGGTGGCCCGGCCGGTGCGGCCGTCCGACCGGGGACCCGGGTGCGCCCGAACGTCCTCGGCTGCGAGCCGTCGGAGGAGTTCATCAGGTCCTCCAAGAGCGAGCGCTTCTACGGGACCGGAGCAATCGCCTGGGTCTACAACTACAACACCACGGGCCTGTCGAAGACCCTCACGACGAGCACGGGCAACACCATCGGATTCAGCCTCCAGGCCAGCGAGAGCGTCGACGCGGGCGTGATCTTCGCCTCGGCAGACGCCTCGTTCTCCGAGGGCGTCACCTACACCCACGACGACGCCTCGACCGAGAGCACGACGATCTACAACATCCCGATCGGGGAGTACGGCATCATCCAGATCGGCAACGAGATGGGCATCGTGACGGGCACCTACGAGGTCATCAACTCGACGTGCCAGGTGACCGAGAAGACCTGGGTGACGGGGATCTTCCCGCTCCACCAGGCGTCGGGGACCGCCGGTGGGTACAACACGACGGATCGCCCGCCGTGGCCGCAGTCGCGCGTCGTCTCCTCCTGAGAACGAGCGGCACCGGGATGGGACGGAGGGCGACAGCCCTGCTCGCGCTGCTCGTGGCGGGAACCACGTTGACGGCCTGCTCGGCCGGCACCGGTAGTTCGGTGCCGACCGAGCGGCCGGGGACGACGGCACGTCACCGCACCGGCCTCACGGCGCTCCCCCTGCCGGGTGCCCGGAGCTCCGGCTATCCCCGGCTGGTGTCAGGCCGGGGCCACGGCGACCGCCTCCTCGGGACGGTGCACGTCGGCAGCGGCCGCATCTACGTGCAGACGGTCTGCGCCGGTCCGGGAGCGCTGACCCTCGTCGGGCTCTTCGCGCAGGGTCCGTGCAACGGGCGGGCGGGGGTGACCTCCTTCGCCGCCCCTGCGAGCGGCCGGCTCACCATCGACGTCACGGCGTCGCCGCGCACCGGGTGGGCCGTCTTCGTCTCGCAGCCCTCCTGATCCGGACGCCGACAGGCGCAGGGCACACGTCGATGACCGGGCACATCCTCGTCTCGCTCCGGCGCGGCCGCGGCCGGGCGCTCCTGCTCGGGAGCGGCGCGGCCGCCGTCCTCACGGCCGCCTGTGTGCTCCTCGGAGCCGCCCGGGTGGGCGAGATCCGGATCGACGGCACGCTGGCGCGCTCGTTCCGCCCGGCCTACGACCTGCTCGTCCGCCCGCGGACCGACGTCACGGGCTTCGAGCGGAGGAACCGCCTCGTACGCGACAACTTCCTCTCCGGCCTCTTCGGCGGCATCAGCGAGAGCCAGCTCGCTGCCGTCCGGGGGCTGCCGGGGCTCGAGGTCGCCCCGATCGAGAACGTCGGCTACGTCATGGCCGCGGCGACGGTGCGCATCCCGTTCCGGCCGCCCGACGGCGGCCCGGGTCACCAGCTGTTCCGGCTCTCTGCCCGCTTCGAGCTCCCGGGCGGGGCGGTCTCGTGGGGCTCGGCCTACGTCTACGTCTCACGCCGGGGCCGCTTCTCCCCTGACGGCCCGGGGGAGGTCGTCGAACGCCTCCCGGGGCGCGGCGGGGTCTGGCGGGTCTGCGGCCCCCAGTCACAACCGGCCGGGCTCGCCTCCGAGCTCGCCTCGCCCTACACCGCCGGCAGGCTCGACGGCTCGATCTTCTGCTTCTCCGAGTCGGAACCGCGGCGCGGATCCTTCCCGGGGGGCAGTGTGCTCGTCCCGGTCGTCTTCGACTTCCCCCTCTTGCTGAGCGCCGTCGACCCGGGGCCCGAGGCCCGCTGGTTCGGGCTCTCGCGGGCGGTGGTCGCCGGGCGCTACCTCAACGAGGGTGAGCGGTGGACCCGGAGGACGGGGACGAGCCTCGGCACCGTGGCGAGCGTCCCGGTGATCGCGAGCTCGGTCAGCTACCTCGGGGAGAGCCTCGTCCTCGCACAGTCCCTCGTCGCCGCCTCGAACGGTCCCTTCGTGCCGAGGCTGCTCTCGTCGAGCGCGGCGACCCGGAGGGTGGACCGCCTCGCCGGCACCGACGAGGTCGTGACGCGTCTCGGGGCCGGCCGGCTCTATCGCGCACTGCTGCGCAGCGCCATGGGGGCCGGTCGGAGCTCGTCCTACCTGCCCGTCCCGCAGTACTGGGTCGTGCGGCCCTCGGCGGTGCACCCGGTCGGCCGGGACTCGGTCACCGTGAGCCCGGTCGCCCTCCCGCCCTCGATCTGGAGGGCGACGCCCGGGTGGGGAGGCGCCGAGAGCTTCCAGGCAGGACACGAGGTGGGCTACGTGGCCGCCCCGCCGGGCAACTCCCCGTCGGGCTACGCCGAGGTCGCGGTCCGGGACCTGCGCGCCGGGACGGCCGAGAGCGGCACGGCCGGAGGCCCCCCGGTGGCCGCCCTCGACGTCGTCGGCGAGTTCGACCCCAGCAGGTTGGCGGGCTTCTCCCCGTTGTCGAGGGTGCCGCTCGAGACCTTCCGCCCGCCGACGGCTATCACCGCCGACGCGGCCGCCCGCCGCCTGCTCGGTTCCGCCCTGCTCCGGCCGACCACCGACCTCGCCGGGTACATCGCCGAACCCCCGGCGCTGCTCACCACCCTGCGAGCCGCCACGGCTCTCTACGGGAAGCGCTACCCCGGCAGCGACGCCGCCAGGCCGATCAGCGCCCTCCTCGTCCGCCTCCGCGGCCGGCTCGGCACGGGTGCGGCCACACGAGCCCGCCTCGAGGCGGTCGCCGGGGCGATCCGGGCGGCCACCGGGCTGAGCGTCGAGATCACCGACGGCTCCTCGCCGACGCCGGTCAGGGTGACGCTGCGCGGCTGGAGGGGGCACCGGCGGCTGGCGCTCGTCGAAGGATGGACGCGCCTCGGCGTGAGCTACACCATCGGCAGCGCTCTCGACGGCGCGACCCTCGCGCTCGCCGCCCTCGCGGTGCTCGCCGGCATCGTCTTCGTCTCCTGCGTCGTCACCGCCTCACTCGACGGCCGGCGCCGGGAGCTCGCGCTGCTGTCCGCCCTCGGCTGGAGGCGGCGCGACCTCGTCGGGTTCGTCGTCGGGGAGGTCCTCGTCGTCGCCCTGCTCGGGGCGCTCGGCGGCCTCGCCGCGCTCC
>JAKACF010000167.1 GCA_021821585.1 Actinomycetes bacterium | reverse complement strand
CGCGTGGATGAGGACGAGCTTCTCGAGCAGCGTGCGGCCTGGGTGCAAGACAGTCCATCCGAAGGCGGAAAGATCATCGAACTCATCGAGATCGATTCCCTCGGCCACGAGCACGTCACCGAGCAGCATCCGATCTGGCGAACCTCATGAGGACGCGGCCCACCTCGTACACCCATCTCCAGCAGGATGCTCGACCGGATGAGCGCGGTGGCTTGGTGCGTCGACCGATAGCGCACCTCGTAGGCCCGGTGTCGCCCGCTCTCGGAGTGGCCGAACGGCCTCGGTGGTGCCGTCGACGCCGGTGGCTGCCGACGCCGACATCTTCCTCATCAACGTGTCGACCGCGCTCCGGCCCCTGCCGCCCGGGAGCAGCAGAACATCGATGTCCTCGGAGACGCACTCGATGATCTCGTACGCCTTGGAAAGGCTCGTGCCGCCTTTGAAGATGAAGCTCCCATCAAACTCGTCGGCGAGGATCCTCAGCACCTGGCTCACCCAGCAGTCCTTCTCGACCGCCGTGGCGCTGATCCGGAGTCGCTCGGCCGCGGCATCAACCGTCGGACCGAACTCATCCGCGTCTCGGAACCGTGCCATCTCAGCCTGCGAGGATCCGGTCGTCTCGGACCGATGGGCTCCGTGCCGGAGGCACCGCGGCAACAAGGTCGTCGCGGCCCAGGGCCTTGAGCAGGCGCCGTAGCCGCTCGCGCGTGCGGGGTGGCTCCGAACTCGAGGCCCGCGTCAGGCGATCGAGGCGAACCTCACCCTCATCCGCGAACCGGCCGATACGCGAGACCGCCTCTGGCGTCGATACCTCGACCAGGCGGTCCCAGTCGCGAAGGACCTCAAGGAGGGCGACCTCGCTCGGTCGCAGGCGCTCGACGCGCCGCTTGGTCGACGCCGCTCGGCTCACGAAGTGAACCGAGATTGGGCTGAGCGGAGGGCGGCCGGGCACGGCAACGGCCTCACGCCTGCCGACCTGGGTAGAGAGCCCGAGCGCCAAGGAAGCGCTCCAACCCGCCGGCCCGGTGCCTGGGCCGCGCACGACCTCACCAGCCAGACGACCGGAGGGCGGAGGCGCCATCCCAAGTCGAGTGGACGAACCTCGCCAGTACAGGCCGCGCCGCATTCGGCGCAGCTCACCAGCCCGTTCCAACCGAGAGAGCGCTCGGGTGACGGCCTCTGGTGAGCCGTCGAAGTCCTCTGGCCGCCAGAAGCGTTCGCGCGACCGCAGGACGCGACCTCGTACCTCCGCCGCGGTAGAGGCACTGTTCCTCATGGTCGTATCATACGGAAGATTGTCCATAAGTCGATACGCGAACCAGACAAAGAAAGTGGACCGAGGCTCGACCAGTGTCGATGGCCTACCTGTCCAGCGAGCCGTTCAGCGCCGTTGGTGGGCTCCGGACGCTCGGTAGCCGAGGCGGGCGGGCCCGAGTCCAATCAGCCTCGGAGCGGTGGGCTCGACCGGGCCGGGCCTCGCCGGCGGAGCCGGGTGGTGGCCCACTGCCCGGTGCCTGCTTCGTTTACCCGGGCTCCCGGAGACCCGGCCTGAGCCCGCCAGTTCTCTCTGGCCGACCAGCGCCCCGCTCAGCTCACTCGGCGGCGGGCGAGAGGCACCGTCCGTTGCCCTGCAGCAGCGAGCCGAGGGCGTCGGCGTCGACGGGCTTGGAGAAGTGGTAGCCCTGCAGGAAGTCACAGCCGAGCGCGACGAGGGCGGCAGCCTGCTCTCCGTCCTCGACCCCCTCGGCCACGGCTGCCATGTCGAGGGTGTGGGCGAGGTCGATCTCCGACTTGATGATGGCGGAGTCCTTCGGGTTCCGGCCGAGGCCGCTCACGAACGAGCGGTCGAGCTTCAAGACGTCGACCGGGAAGTGGCTCAGGTAGAGCAGGGAGGAGTAGCCGGTCCCGAAGTCGTCGACGGCGATCGAGACCCCGAGGTCGACGAGCTCGGAGAGGATGGCCGCCGCCCCGAGCGGCTCGCGCATGAGGCCCGTCTCGGTGATCTCGAGGCAGAGTGCCTCCGCCGGCAGCCCCGAGGTGACGAGCAGCCGCTCCACGACCGAGGTGAGGGAGGGGAGCGCCAGCTGGCGTGCCGAGAGGTTGACCGAGAGGTGGAGATCGCCCCAGCCGGCCGCCCGCCACGCGGCCACCTGGGCGCAGGCGTGGCCGAGGATCCACTCCCCGAGCGGGACGATGAGCCCGGTCTCCTCGGCGAGCGGGATGAAGTCCATCGGGGGCAGCATCCCCCGTGTCGGGTGCACCCACCGCACGAGCGCCTCGACGCCGGCGATCCGGCCGAAGGCGTCGACGTAAGGCTGGTAGTGGGCGAGCAGCTGGTCCTCCTCGATCGCCGCGCGGAGGTCGGACTCGTAGACGAAGCGGGTCATCACCTTTTGGCGCAGGTCGCTCGAGAAGACCTCGCAGGTGTCCCCGCCCCGTTCCTTCGCCCGATGGACAGCGAGGTCGGCGTCGGCGAGCAGCGTCTCGGCCAGGCAGGCGGCGTCGTCGCTCGATGCGATGCCGATGCTTGCGCTCGGCGTCACCGAGAAGCCCTTCAGGTCGACCGGCTCGGCGATGGCCGAGCGGATCCGCTCCGCCAGGGCGGCCATGGTCCCGGTGCCGCCGGCGTCCTCTGCCACCACGACGAACTCGTCGCCGCCGAATCGACCGACGGTGTCCGAGGCGCGGACCGCCGCCGCGAGCCGCTTGGCGACCTCGATCAGGAGCAGGTCGCCGGCGGCGTGCCCGAGGCTGTCGTTCACGACCTTGAAGCGGTCGAGGTCGAGGAAGAGCAGGCCGACCTCCCCTGGATGGCGCTCGAGGCGGGTGAGGGCGCGAGCCAGCCGGTCGCGGAGGACCGCCCGGTTGGCGAGGCCGGTGAGGGCGTCGGTGACAGCCTGGTACTCGAGCTGGCGCGAGAGGTGCTCCCGTTCCCGCCGGGCCACCACCTCCCGGGTGATGTCCTCGATCATGCTGAGGCCGAACTCGGGTGAGCCGTCCTCGGCCCGAAGCGCAACCCCGGTGAGGCGGCCCCAGACGACCGAGCCGTCCTTTCGCAGGTAGCGCTTCTCGAGCGAGGACACTCCCTCGCCGCGTTCGAAGATCCCCTCCACCACCTTGTGGGAGAGCTGGAGCTCCTCTGGGTCGGCGATCAGGAAGACCTGGCGGCCGATGAGCTCGTCGCGCCGGTAGCCGAGCATCTCGCACAGCGCGCGGTTGGCCTCGAGGATGCGAAGGTCTCTCGAGTAAAGGCACTTGCCGACGGGGCTGTCGTCGAAGGTGCGCCGGAAGCGCTCGCTCGCCTCCCGCACCGCCCGTTCTGCCGCGATCTCGGGAGTGGCGTCCCGGACGATCCACGAGATGGCACTCACCGAGCCGTCGGGGGCGAACACGGGCGCGGCGCGCAGCGAGACGTCGACCGGCCGGCCGTCCCGCTGCAGGGCGGCCATCCGGTGCACCCTCAGAGTCTGGCCAGCGGAGAGGATGGTGAGCGCCGTCTCGAGCGGGTCACCACGGAGCTCTTCGGGGACGAGGTCGGCGAGCGAACGGCCGACGGCGTCGTCGCGGCCGAGGGCGAAGAGCCGCTCGGCGGCGGGGTTCCACGCCGTCACGATCCCGGCCGGCGTCGTGCCGACGATGGCGTCGTCGGAGGCCTGGACGAGGGAGGCGAGGGTGGCGGCCGTCGTCTCGGCCGCCCGCCGTTCGGTGAGGTCGGAGCTGACTCCGACGAACCCAGCCAGCTGGTCCGCCGCCCGGATCGGCGTTGCCGTGACGTGTGCCGGGAACCGCCGACCCCGGCGGTCGCAGAGGACGAGCTCGCCCGACCACGACTCGCCCGTCGAGAGGACGGCCATGATCTCCCGGCTCGGCGCCTCGCTCGCCGGAGGGACGATCAAGCTGGCAAGGCGCCGGCCGAGGGCCTCGGCGGCCAGCCAGCCGTAGAGCGCCTCGGCGGCGGGGTTCCAGTAGGTGACCGTGCCGGTGAGATTGGCCGCGATGACCGCATGGCCGAGGGCGTCGATCAGCCCGGACGCCAGCCACGGTGCACCACCGAGCGCGTCGGTGCCTTGCCGCGACGCGACGCAGCCCGCCGCGACCCCCGTCTCCTCCTGCACCGCCTGCCCTTCCTCGGGACCCGGGCCCGACTCGACGGTCGACCCGACCCGGCCCCCTCGGCGTTGATTATCGGCAGCGGCCGGCCGCAGCTTGAACGGCGCGAGGCAGAAGGCTGGTATCAGCAAGCGGAAGTGGCGCCGCCGTCAAGCAGCACTTGTCGCACCTCAACGGGCTCGGACTCCGTCCCGGAAGACCGCCAGGACGTCGCGGACGGCGCCGAGGTCGCACATCGGGTCGCCGCGGACGACGAGCACGTCGGCGTCGGCACCCCGGGTGATCCTCCCCTTGCGCCCGGCGAGGCCGAGGGACTTCGCCGCCACAGAGGTGGCGGCGCGCAGTGCGTCCTCGGGGATCATCCCGATGCCGCCGACGAGAGCCGACAGGCAGCTCGGCAGCGCATCGTGCGGCCGGTCCGGTGAGACGCCGGCGTCGCTGCCGGGGACGAGCCGGGCGCCGGCGCGCCAGAGCCGCCCGTGGTTCTCGAGGATCGCCCGCTCGATCTCGTCGGCATCCGGCGAGCCCGCAGAAGGGCCGGGCGGGCGGCTCGTGACGGTCACGCTGACGGCACGTGCGCTCGCTGCCACCTGCTCGACGAGTGCCTCCTCGGCCTCGACCCCGTCGGAGGTGAGGAAGGTGACGTGCTCGAGGGTGTCGAAGCCTGCCGCGAGCGAGTCGGAGACCGCGCGAGGCCCGTGCACGTGGGCGGCGGTGCGGCAACCGGCCCGGTGCGCCTCCTCGACGATCCTTCGCAACGACGCCAGCGCGTACTGGGACTCGTAGGGCGGGCAGCCCCCACCGAGCTCTCCCCCGCTCACCATCACCTTCACGAACTCACAGCCCCGCTCGGCTCGCTCCCGGACCGCCCGGTGAAGCTCCACCTCACCCGCCGCCTCCCCTCCGAGGAAGTGGCAGTGGCCGCCCGGCGGGGTGAGCGGCGGACCGGACGCGAGGATCTCCGGCAAGCCCGAGCGGGGACCACGCTCCCTCAAGACGAGCGAGAGGAAGCCGCGGTCACCGAGGTCGCGGACCGTCGTCACCCCCGCATGCAGTGCCCGCTCGCCGGCGACTCTCATACTTGCCAGCAGGCTGGCGTCGTCCAGCTCGACAAGCGGGCTGACGACATCCGCGGTGGCGCCGAAGGCGAGGTGGACGTGGGCGTCGATCAATCCCGGCATGAGGAAGCTGTCGGAACCGAAGTCGAGGACGCTGGCGGCCGGCGGCGGCGGTGCCCCCGTCGTGTCCACGTCGGCGACACGCCCGTCCTCGAGCATGACGGCCGCCCGTCCGATGAGCCGCTCGCCGTCGAAGACCTGCCCCGCGCGCAGCACAAAGAGTCCCCCCACCGCCACGACCCTACGCCCAGCCAGCGTCGTCCGCGTCTCACGGCTCCCCGGTGGCGGCGGAGATCCGAAGTCGCCCGGGTTGGCGTCAGCACGCCGCGACCCGACACGGCGCTGGCACACGACCGGGCGTTGCCGGCACGCTCCGACCCCGGAGCGGTGACGTTCGTGACAGCGCTCGCCGGCGCCCCAACAGGAGCCGGTCCGGGGGGTCGCCTCCACGAGTGAGGACGGAGACCGAGACCACTTGGCGAAGTCGAGGACAGCCTCCTCAACCTCTCGCAGCCTGCCGACCTCCGGCCTCGGCGCATCAACGGCAGGCTCCTTGTCACGCCCGACATCGCCGCCTGGGACGTCGGGGCACTCGTCGCACGAACACCTACGAGGACCGTCTGCCCGTGCTGCCGCTGCCCATGACGTGACGGGAAGTGCGTGACGACCTGTGGCCAACCGGCATCGTCGTTGAGTCCCGGCGCCGCGACGTCGCCCACGCACTCGCCAGGAGCTGGAACGGGCTCATGTTGGGGAGTGGAGCAGACGGCAGAGGACGTTCGCCGAGCAGCCGCCGCTCGAGCTCAGCTACCCGTGAGAGAATCGGCACCGTGGACCTCGACGTCGACCAAGAGGACGAGAATGCCTTTCGGGAAGCCCGTGGGGCATTGCTCGACCGGTTCGCGGAGTGGGCGAGCCGTGAGATCGGCATCGGGGACGACGGGGCCAGCGAGCTCGCCGGCGATGTCGGCGTCGCACTGGACTGGAAGTGGAGCTACGCGGATGGCCGGCTGGCCACCTGGCACCCCGGCGACGTCGCCGAGTTCCTGCTGGAGTGGTGCCCTCGCAAGCTGAGCGTCACCCAGGAGGAGTGCCTGTCCATCCCGCCGGCACTGGGCACGTTCTTCGCCTTCCTCGACGAAGCGGGACTGGCCGGGGTCGGCTCGTCGCCGTCGGCCGAGCTCGTCGACCTGCTCGTGGCCCTGACCGACGAGTTCGTGGCGGCCATGGGCGACCGGTCCAAGTTCGGCATGGCCAAGTCGCTGTTCGCCGCGGCGGTCGACGAAGGTGTCGACGCCGGCGACCCCGACCAGCTCATGGAGTGGATGAACGGCTTCAACGACAAGCCCGACGAGGAGCGTTTCCGTATCCTCCCCGACGCGGCCTTCTCGGGCCCTCCCCGCCGCCCCGGGCTCCCGCCCATCCCGTTGCCTGGCGATGACGAGGTGGTCGCATCGCAGGCGGTCGCACCGGTCCTGCGGATGTTAGAGGCCCTCG
>JAKACF010000166.1 GCA_021821585.1 Actinomycetes bacterium | reverse complement strand
CGGGTCGGTGGCGATCCTCAGTGCGAAGTGCGAGCGCGAAGGCCACAGCGAGGTGATGGGGGCGGCCCCGACCGAGACGAAGACGCCGGGGGCGAGCTCCCCGTCCATGATGTCGTGGGCGAGGGCGGTCGATCCCGCCCCCTTGCCGACGAAGGCGTCGCCCGTCGCCGCGCTGAACGCCGGCTGAAGCGAGGTCTGGACGAGTCCCTGGAGGGAGCCGGCGTAGGCGACGTCCGCCGTGCCGTGGGAGCCGGAGCCGGTGGTCGCGGCGCCACAGGCGGCCGCCAGCGCCGCGACGAGGGCGAGTGAGCACAGGACGGACGACCGAGCACGCATCCATTTCATGGCGCGCACGATACTGCGAGTGCAAGGGTTGCTGTCAGATAGCAAGTAGTACTATCCACAAGTCCTCGATAGCGTGGCCGGCGTGGACGGGAGGGGAGGGTCGGCGTGACAGGATCTCCGCCCCCCTCCCTCCGGGTCGAGGGCCGTTACTTCGCGGACGGCTGCTCAGCGGTCGCCGGGATGGACGAGGTCGGGCGCGGTGCCTGGGCCGGGCCCGTCTCGGTCGGCATCGCGGTGGTGACGCCGGGATCGGGACGCCGGATCCCACGGGGAGTGAGGGACTCAAAGCAGCTCAGCATCGACGAGCGAGAGCGGCTCTACGACCCGCTCTCGCGGTCGCTTGCCGACTGGGCCGTCGGGCACGCGAGCAACGAGGAGTGCGACGAGCTCGGCATGACCCTCGCCCAGCGCCTGGCCGCCAGACGCGCGCTCGACCAGCTCGACGTCGTCCCGGACGTCCTCCTCCTCGACGGCCGCTTCGACTTCCTCGCCGACCGGGTGGCTGGGGTGTCCGACTTCCCGCCGGTCCGTCTGATCGTGCGGGGGGATGCCACCGCCAAGTCGATCTCCGCCGCCTCGGTGCTCGCCAAGGTCACCCGTGACCGGATGATGGAGGCGGAATCGGAGCACTACCCCTGGTACGGCTTCGAGCGGAACCGGGGCTACCCGGCTCCGCTGCACAAGATGGCGCTCGCGACCTGGGGATGCACGCCGATTCATCGGCGTTCGTGGGCGTTCGTGGAGGGACTGTGGTACCGCCCCTCGGCGTCAGGCCCTGGGCGGGGCGTCCTTCGGGAGCCCGAGGACGCGCTCGGCGACGATGTTGCGCATGACCTCGTCGGTGCCGCCCGCGACCCGCATCCCCGGGACGCCGAGCAGGTACCGGGACCACGCGTAGGTGCCCCACTCGCCTGAGTCGGCGGTGATGCGCGGCCCGAGAACCTGGGCGGCCAGCTCGGCCGTCCGGCGCATGTTCTCGGTGAGCGAGAGCTTGGCGATCGACAGCTCCGGGCCGGGCAGCTGGCCTGCGCGGATCTTCGACAGCGCTCTCTCGTTGTTCCACCGTGCGACCTGGAGGTGGATCCACAGATCGGCATATGCCTGGCGGAGCAGCGGGTCGGCAGTCGCACCGAGGTGGACCATGAGGTCGAGCAGGCGACGGGTCGCGCCTCCGCCGGCCGCGGCTCCACCGCCCCCGATGGCCGCCCGCTCGTTCATGAGCGTCGTGAGGGCGACGGTCCAGCCGCCGTTCACATCGCCGAGCAGGTGGTCGGCGGGAACCCGGACGTCGGTGAAGAAGACCTCGTTGAACGAGGCACCACCGGTCATCTGGCGGAGAGGGCGGACCTCCACCCCGGGCGCGTTCATGTCGACGAGGAAAGCGGACAACCCCTTGTGCTTGGGCAGGTCGGGATCGCTGCGACAGAGGATCTCGCCGATGTCGGAGTACTGGGCCCCCGAAGTCCAGACCTTCTGGCCGTTCAGCACCCACTCGTCGCCGTCGCGCACGGCCCGCGTCTGGACGCCGGCGAGGTCGCTGCCGTTGCTCGGCTCGGAGAAGAGCTGGCAGGCGATGATGTCGCCCCGCCACAACCGGCGCAGGTAGGCCCTCTTGGCAACCTCGGTGCCGTGGGCCAGGATGGTCGGGGCGATCATGCCGAGGCCGATCATCCTCGGAGCTTGCGAGGGCGTGTCGTACTTCGCCTCGAGGGCGCTGTAGAGGCGCTGGTAGGAGCCGGGCAGCCCGCGGCCGCCGTACTCCGCAGGCCCGGTGATCCACCCGAAGCCGGCATCGAACACCCTGGCCGCCCAGTCCTTCGCCTCGGCGACCTCGCGAGCGTCCTCGTCCGGCGTCCGCTCGGGGAGGACCGAGACCTCGTCCGATCCCTCCCCGAAGACGAGCTTCTCCGGTGGCCTCGGTCGAGCGTTGGCCTCGAGGAACTCGAGCGCCTCCGTCCGGAACTCTTCCTCGGACGGCTGCGCGGCGGTGTCGGCCATTGCGGAAATGTACTCCCGGCCCCACCTCCGGCACCTCCCGGGCGCTCAGCTCCTCTCGGAGGCGGCCTCCCGCATCAGCGTCCACAGCTCTTCGAGGTCGTCCCACTCGGTCGGCTCCGCCCCGACCGAGATCCTCACCATCCAGCGGCCCTCGAGCTTCGCCGGCGTGAGGTGGGCGCGGCCGGTGGCGTTGACGGCCTCGCACCAGGCCAGGGTGTGGGCGTCGAGGGCGTCGGCGCCGAGTCCCTCTGGCTCGTGTCGGACGCAGACGGTCTGCAGCCTGACGGGAGCGAGGACGCGCCAATCCGGGTGGGCCCCGACGAGCGAGGCCAGTCGGGAGGCGTTGGCGAGGTCGCGGCGCAACCGCGCCCTGATGGCGGCCGGGCCGTCGAGGCGCAGCTGGAACCAGACCTTGAGGGCGCGAAAGCGCCGGCCGAGCGGGATGCCCCAGTCCCGGTACTGCACGACCGCACCGTCGACGGAGGACCGCAGGTAGCTCGGGTCCGTCGCCATGACGCCCACCAGCTCTGCGGGGTCCCTCACGTAGTACAACGACGTCTCGAGCACCATGCCCATCCACTTGTGGGGGTTCCAGCAGACCGAGTCCGCCTCCTCCACTCCCTCGAGCAGCTCCCTTCGCTCCTCGAGCAGCAGGGCGGTGCCGCCCATGGCGGCGTCGACGTGCAGGTAGGCGCCGTGACGTCCGGCGATCTCGGCGATGTCCCGGATCGGATCGAAGGCGGTCGTACCGGTCGTCCCCGCCGTCGCCACCACCGCTGCGGGCCTGCGGCCTTGCTCCACGTCCGCCGCCATGGCCGCGGCGAGCGCGGACGGGTTCATCTCGTAGCCCGGCGGAGGGGCGTCGACGAGGCGCAGGTTGTCCGAGCCGTATCCGGCGAGCAGGGCAGCCTTGGCGACCGAGGAGTGGGCCTCGCGCGAGCAGTAGACGGTGAGCGGAGACGCTTCCTGCTGCAGGCCGCCCCTGCGCAACGAGCTGCTCGTGGCGCGCTCTCGCGCCACGAGCAGCGCGACGAGGCAGGCCGTCGACGCGCCGTCGAGGATCGTGCCGCTCCAGGCGTCCGAGAGCCCGGCCAGCTGGCGCATCCAGTCGCAGACCGCCTGCTCGAGCTCGGTGAGGGCCGGGGCGGACTGCCAACTGAGGCCGAGCACGCCGAGGCCGGCGGCCGCGAGGTCCCCGAGGACCGACGAGAGGCTCGCGTTGGCGGGGAACCAGGCGAAGTTCCGCGGGTGCTGGGTGTGGGTGATGGCCGGGACGATGATCGAGTCGAGGTCCGCCACGATGTCGGACAGGGCGTCGGCGGCGACGGGCGGCGTGGCCGGAAGCGCCCGCAGGACATCGCCCGGCGCCACGACGGGGCGGACGGGCAGCGAACCGACCTTCATCCGGTAGTCCGCGATCCAGTCGACGAGCTCGTGGCCTGCGCTGCGGAACTCCTCTGGATCCATCCGCCCATTGTCGGGCACCGGCTTGCCTGTCCGCCACGTCCCTCCGGGGAAGAGTAACTTGAACTCGTATTTCCGAGTGGAGGTCAATGACGACATGTCCGCAACGGACCCGTGGGAGGCAGTGCTCGAGAGGATCAACGACGCGGCGTCGCTGATCGGTCTCAACCCCGACGTCCACAAGATCCTGTCTCAGCCGACGAGGGTCCTCGAGGTCGCCGTGCCGGTGAAGATGGACAACGGCCGTGTGGAGGTGTTCACCGGCTGGCGGGTGCACCACGACACCAGCCGAGGCCCCGGCAAGGGCGGCATCCGGTTCCACCAGACCGTCACGGCCCATGAGGTCATGGCGCTCGCAGCCGAGATGACCCTCAAGTGCGCCGTCGTCGACATCCCCTTCGGCGGGGCAAAGGGCGGCGTCCAGGTGGACCCCTCCTCGCTCTCCGATGGTGAGCTCGAGCGCCTCACTCGCCGGTACACGGTGGACATCGCCTCCCTGCTCGGTCCGGACAAGGACGTTCCGGCCCCCGACGTCAACACCGACGCCCGGGTCATGGCCTGGGTCATGGACACGATCTCGATGGTGAGGGGCGAGGCGGTCACGGGCGTCGTGACAGGCAAGCCGATCGCCATCGGCGGGAGCCGGGGACATGTCGGCGCCACCAGCCAGGGAGTGCTCATCAACGTGCGGTCGATCTTCCAGGAGCTCGGCATGCCGATGGCAGGAGCGCGAGCGGTCGTGCAGGGCCACGGCAAGGTCGGCGGACCGCTCTGCTATCTGTTGTCGTCGGCGGGCATGCGCGTCGTGGCAGTGACCGATGCCTTCGGGGGCGTCTACAACCCAGCCGGGCTCGACACCCTCGCGCTGGCGGACCATGTCGCCAGGCGCGGCACCGTCCAGGGCTTCGAGATGGCCGAGGCCCTCGATCCCTCGAAGATCTGGGAGATCGAGTGCGAGCTCGCCGTCCCTGCGGCTCTCGACGGCACGATCACGGCCGAGGTCGCGGAGAACATGGGCGCCAAGATCATCGTCGAGGCAGCCAACGGGCCGACGCTCCCGGAGGCGGACCCGATTCTCGAACGGCGCGGGATCGTGCTCGTCCCGGACATCCTCGCGAACGCGGGAGGAGTGACCGCCTCCTACTTCGAGTGGGCCCAATCGCGTCAGGGGTTCGCCTGGGAGGAGGGCGTCGTCGCCGAGCGGCTCCGTCGGATCATGGAGAGCGCCTTCCAGTCGGTCTGGAACCGCTCGAGGGACTTGAAGGTGACGCTCCGGAGGGGTGCCGCCGCGGTCGCCCTCGAGCGTCTCGAAGAGGCGATCACCTTCCGAGGGCTCTTCCCGTAGACCCAGGCGACGACGGGTCGAGACCGCCACCCTGGCGGGTCGACCTCTCCCCGCTGCGCTCGTCACGCGACCTCCGCCTGCTCTTTGCAGGCGGAGGCATCTCATTCGCCGGCAGCATGGTCACCTTCGTGGCCCTGCCCTACCAGGCGTACCATCTGAGCCACTCCTCGCTCGTCGTCGGACTGCTCTCCCTCGCCGAGCTCGGCCCCCTCCTCGTCACCGCCTTCATCGGCGGAGCCCTGGCGGATGCCGTCGACAGGCGGATGCTGATCCGGCTCACCGAAGCCGGGATGGGGCTCGCGTCGGTTGCCCTGCTTGCGAACGCGCTCGTGGCGCGCCCCGCCCTCTGGGTCCTGTTCGCCTGCGCGGCGCTCTTCGCGACCCTTGACGGCCTCCAGCGCCCGTCCCTCGAAGCACTCGTTCCCCGGATCGTCGAGAGCGACGACCTGCCGGCCACCTCGGCTCTGCTCTCGCTTCGCACGGACGTCGGGATGATCGCGGCACCGGCCGTCGCCGGCGTCGTCATCGCCGCCGGAGGCCTCCCGGTCACCTATGCGATCGACGTCGTGTCGTTCGTGCTCTCGCTCGGGGTGCTGGCAAAGCTCGGCGCCGCCCCGCCGGCCTCCGACGAGGGCGAGCTGAGCCTGCGGGCCGTGCGAGAGGGACTGACCTATGCCTGGTCGCGAAAGGATCTCCTCGGGTCCTACCTCGTCGACATGAATGCCACGTTCTTCGGGATGCCCAATGCCCTGTTCCCCCAGCTCGCCGTCCACCTCGGAGGACCGGCTGCGCTCGGAGTGCTCTACGCGGCCCCGGCCGTCGGGTCGTTCGTCGTCAGCCTCACGAGCGGATGGACGAGCCGGGTCCGGCGCCACGGCCGCATGATCGCCGCGGCCGCAGGCATCTGGGGGATCGGCATCATCGGGCTCGGCCTGGCGCCCTCTCTCGGCCTGGCGGCGCTCTCGCTCGTTCTGGCGGGAGCGGGCGACATGGTGAGCGGTCTCGGGCGCATGACGATGTGGAACCAGTCGATCCCCGACGCCCTGCGGGGCCGGATGGCCGGGATCGAGATGCTCAGCTACTCCTCGGGGCCGACCCTCGGCAACGTCGAGTCCGGGCTCGTCGAGGGATTGGCAGGCTTGCGAACGACCATCGTCTCCGGCGGCGTCGCGTGCATCGTCGGCACCATCGCGCTCTCACTGGCCATCCCGGCCTTTCGCGGCTACGACGCCGCCCGTGGCAAGCTGATGCGGCGAGACCCAGGCCCTCAACCGTTGCTTGCGGAGCATGCGGAGACCTCTCCGGTGCGCACCGATACCGCTCTCGGCTCGCCATACTTGGGACGTGCCGGGGAGCGCCCTCGGTGCGACGGTGCCGGGGGGCCTGGCTGACCGCGTGACCCGGAAGGGGAGTTTTGATTCACATGCAGTTCAATCGGGCGACGGCGTTGGCCGTCGGGGTGCTCGTCGCCGGGGGAGCACTCGCAGCCTGCTCGAGCTCCACGCCTGCGGGCGTGTCGACGCATCGCAAGCGGGTCGTCACCACCACCTCGACGACCTCGACGACGACGACGAGCACGACGGCCGCTCC
>JAKACF010000165.1 GCA_021821585.1 Actinomycetes bacterium | reverse complement strand
CTGTCGAGCGCTGGCACCGTGACTCGAAGATCTACACCATCTTCGAGGGGACCTCCGAGATTCAGCGCCTGATCGTCGCCCGCGCCGTCTCGGGGGTGCATATCCGCTAGCGGCCGAAGGGCGACCCGTCGCCACCGCCCCCGGCGGTGGCGGGAGGAACATGAACGAGTTGCACGCGTCCCCCGGGGCGCACTCACTGGCCTACCGGAGCCACCGCCTCCACTACGAGGTCTACGGGGAGGGCGACCACCTGCTCGTGTACATGCACGGGCTGCTGCTCGACGCCAACCTCAACCGGCCGATGGCCGAGTCGCTCGCCGCCCGGGGCAACCGGGTGGTGCTGCTCGACCTTCTCGGCCACGGGCTCTCCGACAAGCCGGCCCATGCGGCCGAGCACCGGATGGACCTCTACGTCGAGCAGGTGACGGCCCTGCTCGACCACCTCGGGGCGAGCGAGGCGGTGCTCGGCGGCGTGTCGCTCGGGGCCAACGTCAGCCTCCTCGCCGCCGCGGTCGAACCGGACCGGGTTCGCGGCCTCGTGCTCGAGATGCCGGTGCTCGAGCACGCCGCCCCGGCGGTCGCCCTCACCTTCGTCCCGTTCATGCTGGCGGTCCACTACGCCCGCAGGCCGGCCGGCGTCGTGGCCGGCCTCGTGAGGCGGCTGCCGCGGACCGGCTTCTCACCGCTCAACAGCGTGCTCAACGCCCTCTCGCTCCGGCCAGAGGAGATGGCAGCCGTGCTGCACGGCATCCTCGTCGGCCCGGTCGGCCCGACGCTCGACCAGCGCCGCGCCCTCTCGGTGCCGACCCTCGTCATCGGCCACGGCCGCGATCTCATCCACCCCTTCAGCGATGCGGCTGCCCTGGTCCAGACCCTGCGCTGCGCCCGGCTCTTGAGGGCGAGGTCCATCGTCGAGCTCCGGCTGAGGCCCTCCCGCCTCACCGGCGAGATCGGCGACTTCCTCGACGAGGCCTGGCACGAAGGAGAGGCGCGGGCCACCGCCTGACAGGCCCGTCGCCTCCTCCTCTCAGCCGACCCGGCGCACCCCCCGCAGGCCGCTCCAGGCGAGGTCGCTCACCTGCTCGGCGAGCACCATCGCCTCCTTCTCGAGCTCGTCGGGGCCGAGCGCGGTGCCGTGGCGCTGGCGGAGCCAGTGGCGTGTCACTCCCTCTGTCATGCCGACGACACCGATGGCGAGCGTGCGGCGGTGCTCCTCGTCGATGTCGGCCTCGATGAGCGGGCTCACGAAGTCGGCGATCGCATCCTGGATGGAGCGCAGGCCCCGGGCGAGCTCCTCGTCGTGGGGGGCGTCGTAGAGCATCCGCACGGCCGACTGGTTCTCGATCGTGAAGCGGAAGTAGGCGAGCATCCCGGCGTGAACCTGCTTGCGGAAGACCGTCTCGCTCCCGGCCGCCCGCGAAAGCTCGTCGATGAGGCGGGCGGTGACGTCGTCGATGAGCTCGAGGTACAGCGCCCGCTTGGAGGCGAAGTGCTGATACAGCAGCGGCTTGGTCACGCCGGCCGCCGTCGCGATGTCCTCCATCGTGGTGGCGTTGAACCCCGACCTGGCGAAGGTCTCGAGGGCGACGTCGATGAGTTGTCGGCGCCGACGTGCAGCAGTCAGTCGCCGCCGCGGCGCCGTTGCTGTGGCGGTGGGGGTTGGCATAGCGCCAGCAACCTTACCGCCCAGTAAGGATCTCCATCAGCCGTTGCGGCAGCTGCTCGGAGGAGAAGCGCAGCCGTGCGACCTGCTCGTTGCGGTCGAGCACGAGAGGGTCGGGCGAGGCGAGGAAGCGGGCGAGCGGCGCCGCGTCCCGGGGGTCGAACCAGGAGAACCCGTAGCGGCGGAGCTCGCTCGCGACCGGGTAGGAGCCCGCCGCGAATGCCCGGCGGTAGAGGGCGGACTCGATGGCGGCGTTGCCGAAGCCCTCCCAGGCCGACGGCAGGACCACGGCGTCGCTGGCGGCGTAGGCGTCGGCGAGGGTCACCTCCGCCGGCTTTCCCGTGAGGAACCTGACAGGCGAGGCAGCCTGCAGGCGGTCGAGGACACCCCGGTAGTCGGCCTCGACCGGTCCGAGCAGCCAGAAGCTCGCCCCGAGCCGCGAGGCGAGCAGGAGGCCCCCGGCGACGTTCTTCGAGGCCGCGGCTCTGGTCGGCTGGAGGAGGAGGGGCCCCTCGCCGGCGCCGACGGCGGCTCTCGTCCGCTCCCGGTCGCCGGGGCGCACCTCGACGTCGAACATGTTGTAGACGGTCTCGGCCCGGACGCCCTTCGCCGACAGCTCGAGGCGGGAGCGCTCGTTGACCGTGACGTGCCGCCACGACGCGTCGTCGGGCGGGGCGGAGTCGTCGGTCGACCCCGGCCGCTGCCAGGGCAGGTCGTGGTGGCGGAGAAGCGCCCGACGGCCCCGCAACAGAGCGAGGAGGAAGGAGCCGGCTCCGGCGTCGAAGCGGTCCGAGCAGGGGTTCTCCACGACGACGAGCCCGGCGCCGGCGAGCGCCGCCGCCAGGGCGTCCTTGTCGAGGGTGCCCGCCGGGCCGGCCGCCAGCCCGGGAAGGACGAGGTCCGCCCGGCCGTCGCCGGCCACGGTGGTCACCTCGGCGCCGAGGGTGCGAAAGGCGCGCTGCCACACCTCGGAGGCGGCCGAGAGCCCGTCGTCGGCCCCGAGAGCAGGGGCGACGAACACGACGGTGGACGGGACGGCGGCTATGGCCGTCCTCCGGGTGCTCCGGCTCGCCGGCCACCTAGTAGAACTAGGCAATGCCGCGTCGCGCACTCATCACAGGAATCACGGGACAAGACGGTTCCTACCTCGCGGAATTGTTGCTGTCCAAAGGTTACGAGGTCGTCGGGATGCTCCGGCGCTCGAGCACCGTCAACTTCGAGCGCATCGCCCACATCCAGGACCAGCTCACCCTCGTCTCCGGCGACGTCCTCGACGAGGTGTCGATGATCGAGATCCTCCGCGAGCACCGGCCGAACGAGGTCTACAACCTGGCCGCGCAGTCCTTCGTGAAGACCTCCTGGAACCAGCCCGTGCTGACCGGCGACGTGACGGCGATGGGCGTGACCCGCATCCTCGACGCCATCAGGCTCACCGATCCGGAGATCCGCTTCTACCAGGCGAGCTCGTCGGAGATGTTCGGCAAGGTCCTCGAGGTGCCGCAGCGGGAGACGACCCCCTTCTATCCCCGCAGCCCGTACGGGGTGGCGAAGGTCTACGGCCACTGGATCACGGTCAACTACCGGGAGAGCTACCAGCTGCACGCCTCGTCGGGGATCCTGTTCAACCACGAGAGCCCGCGACGCGGCCTCGAGTTCCTGCCGCGCAAGGTGAGCTACGGCGTGGCCCGGATCAAGCTCGGCCTCGACGAGGAGCTCCGACTCGGCAACCTCGACTCCAAGCGCGACTGGGGCTTCGCCGGCGACTACGTGCGGGCGATGTGGGCGATGCTCCAGCAGGACGAGCCGAGCGACTTCGTGATCGCCACGGGCGAGACCCACTCGGTGCGAGAGCTGTGCGAGGTGGCCTTCGAGCGCGCCTCGCTCGACATGGAGCGCCACGTCAAGGTCGACGAGCGCTTCTTCCGCCCGGCCGAGGTGGACCTCCTCGTCGGCGACGCCTCGAAGGCCCGTGAGGAGATCGGCTGGAAGACCGAGGTCGGCTTCGCCGACCTCGTCCAGATGATGGTCGACGCCGACATCGACCTGCTCCGCGGCCAGACCGGCTGAGAGGGGCGACGACCCGGCCCGCTTGGCCAGCGCAGCCGCGCTGCCCGTAGCATGAGGGCAGTCCCATGGCGCCTGCCGTATCGCTACGAGAGGCCGTTGCCCTCGCCGGTCACTTCCCCCTCCTCGCGGGAGCCTCGCTCGAGATCGAGGAGGGCGAGGTCGTGCACCTGCGCGGGCCGAACGGCGCCGGCAAGACGAGCCTGCTCCGCATGTGCTGCGGGCTCGTGCCCCTCCACTCCGGACGCGCCGTCGTCCTCGGGCACGACCTTGCCGTCGACCGGCGGGGCGCCCGGCGCAGCGTCGGCCTGCTCGGTCACCAGAGCTTCCTCTACGACGAGCTCACGGTGGAGGAGAACCTCCGCTACTCGCTGCGCGCCTTCGGGGTGGACCCGCTGCGTGCCGGCGTCGCCGCCGAACGGCTCGGCCTCGGCGGGCGCCTCCGGTCCACCCAGGTCCTGAAGCTCTCCGCCGGCCAGCGCCGCCGCACCGCCCTCGCCCTCCTCGTCGCCCGCGACCCCCGGCTGTGGCTGCTCGACGAGCCCCATGCCGGGCTCGACCAGGAGGGGCGCGACCTGCTCGACGAGATCGTCTCGGACTCCCGCCGGGCGGGACGGACCGTGCTGCTCTCCTCCCACGAGCACGAGCGGGCCGCCCCGCTGTGCGACCGGGTGATCCGGCTGGCGGGCGGCCGCGTCGTGGAGGAGCCCGTCGGTGTTGCGTGACGCCGTCCTCGTCGCGGGGAAGGATCTCCGCATCGAATTCCGGTCACGTGTCGCGCTCAACCAGGTGCTCCCCTTCGCGGCCGCCGTCATCCTGTTGTTCGGGCTCGCGCTCGGCCCGAGCCGTGAGGTGCTCGCGCCCGCCTCCGCCGGCCTGTTCTGGATCGCCGTCCTGCTCTCCTCGGTGCTCGCCACCCAGCGGAGCTTCGCCGTCGAGTCCTCCGACGGCGCCCGGGACGCGCTGCGGCTCTCGGGCCTCGACCCCGCCGGGATCTTCCTCGGCAAGGCGTTCGCCGTCGCCGTCGAGCTGCTCGCCCTCGAGGCCCTGCTCACCTTCGGCGTGGCGGTGCTCTACGGGGCGCGTCTCACGGGCGCCCTCGTGCTCTTCGCAGCCTGCGTGGCCGCCACCGTCGGGCTGGCGGCCGTCGGCATCGTCTACGGGGCGGTCGCCTCGGGGCTGCGGGTGAGAGAGACGCTGCTGCCCCTACTGTTCCTACCGGTCGCCGCTCCGGTGCTGCTCGGTGCGACGAAGGCCTGGGACGAGGCTCTGAAGGGAACCCCGTCGGGAGGGCTCGGTTGGCTCTCGCTCCTCGCCGTCTTCGCCGTGCTCTACGTCGCGATCGGGACCGTCGCATTCGGACCCCTGCTGGAGGAGTCATGACCCGATCCCGCATCCTCACGACGACCGGCGTGCTGGCGCTGGTCGGGATCGCGGCGACGGTGTGGCTCGGGCTGTGGGTGACGCCGGACGCCGTCAACTTCGGCGACCTCGTCCGCCTGCTCTACATCCACCCGCCGATGGCCTGGGTCGCCTTCCTCGCCTACGGGATGGCCTTCCTCTCGAGCCTCGGCTACCTCTGGCCGCGGACGAGAGACCCCCGCCTCGACCGCCTGGCCGGGGCCTCGGCCGAGGTGGGCGTGGTCTTCACCGGCCTCACGCTCGTCACCGGGTCGATCTGGGGACGCCCGACCTGGGGCGTGTGGTGGACCTGGGACCCGCTGCTCACGACCACTGCGCTGTTGTTCGTCCTCTACCTCGGGTACCTGGCCCTCCGACGCGTGCCGGGGGACCCCGAAGTGGTGGCACGCCGGTCGGCCATCGCCGCGCTGATCGCCTTCGTCGACGTCCCCATCGTGTACTTCTCGGTGTCGTGGTGGCGCAGCCTCCACCAGGCCCCGACGGTCGATCTGAGCGGGCGCCACCTCTACGTCCACGGCTCGATGGCCTGGACGCTCCTGCTCGGCTTCGTCTCGTTCACGCTCGCCTACGCCTGGCTCACCGCGCACCGCTACCGCCTCGCCGGCCTGGCCGACCGGGAGGCGGACGAGGGGCTCCGCCAGGCGCTCGACGAGCGCCGCGCCGAGGGAGGGGTGCTCGTATGAGCGGCTACGTCGAGGCTGGCTACGGCGTGGTGCTCGTCTCCCTCGCCGGGTACGCCCTCAGCGTGGTGAGCCGGGAGCGCAAGGCGAGGCGCCGTGCCGACGGGCCGCTTCTGTCCGACGGCGCCGCCCCCGGTCGCAAGGACGAGCCATGAGCACCCGTACGGCTGCACCGGGTGCCGCCGGCACCCGCCCCGCCCGCCAGGGGACCGCCAGCCCTCGCCGTCTCGCCGTCGTCGGCCTCGTGATCGTCGCCGCCCTCGGCTTCCTCGTGTACAAGGGCCTCACCTCGGCCATCGTCTTCTTCCGGACCGCCAACCAGGCGATCGCCCAGCGGGCGCAGCTCGGGAACTCGACCTTCCAGCTCGAGGGCACGGTCGTGCACGGGACCGTCCACCGGGTCGGCACGAACGAGGTGAGCTTCGACATCCGCCAGGGCGGCGCCACGATCCACGTCGAGAACGCCGGGGACCCGCCCCAGATGTTCAAGCCGGGCCTGCCGGTCGTGGTCGTCGGCCACTTCGTCGGCTCGACCGACGTCTTCTCCTCGGACCAGATCATGGTGAAGCACTCCCAGCAGTACATCGCTGAGCACCCGAACCGGGTGCGGGCGAACTCGTGAACGCCCTTCTCGGCCAGATCGGGGTCGCGCTCGGGCTCGTCTCGGCGGCAGGCGGCGTCCTCGGCCTCGCCCTCGGCCTCGCCCTGCGCCGCGACTCGCTGCTGAGGGCCGCACCGCGGGCGCTCGTCGGCCTCGTCGTCGGCGTCCTGCTCGCGACCGGGGCGATGGAGCACGCCCTGCTGACCCACGACTTCTCGCTCAGCTATGTGGCGAACAACAACAGCCGGCAGACGCCGCTGCTCTACGACATCACCGGCATGTGGTCCGCCCTGCAGGGCTCGATCCTGCTGTGGGCGCTCATCCTCACGGCCTTCCTCGCCACCGTGGGCTGGCGGTTCCGGCACCGGGCCACCGACCGGCTCGTCGCCTGGGCGACGCTCGTCGGCCTCGGC
>JAKACF010000164.1 GCA_021821585.1 Actinomycetes bacterium | reverse complement strand
ACACCCCGTAGCCGAGCAGCCTCGCCTCGTTCGGCAGCCCGAGCATGAGCGAGCGGGCGCCGGTGGAGATGATGAGCGACCGCGACGTGACGTCCGGCTCGGGAGCGTCGGGGTCGCCCGTCCAGATGCCGATCGGCCGGGAGGCGAGGTCGACCTTGGTGGCCTTCTTCGTGAGGATCTCGGCGCCGAAGCGCTCCGCCTGCTCCCGCATGCTCATCATGAGCTGCGGTCCCATGATCCCGCCCGGGAAGCCCGGGAAGTTCTCGACGTCGGTCGTCAGCATCAGCTGTCCGCCCGGCTGGTCGCTCGTGGAGGACGGCTCGCCCTCGAGCACGAGCGGCTCGAGGTCCGCCCGTGCGGTGTAGATGGCCGCGGTGAGCCCCGCCGGCCCCGAGCCGAGGATCACCACGTTGCGAGTCGTGCCAGTCTCCATCACTGCCTCATTTCCACGCGAGGATCAGGAGCGCGAATGACGCTTCCGCGAGAAGAACAGTCCCGCCGCCGCGAAGATTCCTGCGACGACGAGATAGGCCGCCCACACCCGCGTGTGGAAGACCGGTACCTCGGTGACGAGCACCCGGATCGAGAAGATGGCGAACAGCACGCCCATGGTGATCCCGAGGAAGGCCGCCAGCAGCCCGAAGATGAGGTAGCGGACACCCTTCACGACGGGGTCGACGGTCTTGTCCCGGATCAGCGAGACGACGTCCTCCACCTTGTGGGTCACCTGGGCCGGCCAGTCGCCCCCGATGGTCACGCTCGGGGGCGGCACGGCTGCCGGCGACGCCGTCCCCCCTGGCTCGGTCGGAGCCGTCGGCGGCAGAGACGACGCACCCAGCTCGCCGCGGCTGACGCCCTCGCTCGGTTCGGCTGCGCTCTCGGGAGGCATGGGGGCAGGTTAGTGGTGTCGCCTGCGCCGACCGCCGCCTCCGGCGTTCATCGGACCTGGTAGCAGACGCCGATGGCGCCGGGGCCCGAGTGCGTGCCGATCACCGGACCGATGTAGGTGACGAGGATCCGGTCCGGGTCGAAGGAACCGGACACCATGCCGACGAGGACGTCGACGTCGTCGGCGGCGGCGTGCATGATCGCCAGCCGCTCGAGCGGTCCCGCCTCGCGGACCTTCCCGGCCAGGTACTCGAGCGAGCGCCGCCTCGTGCGCTGCTTGGACTCGCCTTCGACGAGGCCGTCGCGGATCTCGATGACCGGCTTGATGGAGAGCAGCGACCCGAAGAAGGCCTGGGCGCCGCCGATGCGCCCCCCCTTGCGGAGGTTGTCGAGGGTGTCGAAGGTGCCGTAGACCCGCGTCTTGCCAAGGGCGTCCCGGACCGCCAGCTCCACCTCCTCGATCGAGCCGCCGGCCTCGGCCGCCTCGAGGCCGGCGAGGACGCCCATGCCCTCGCCCATCGTCACCGACAGGGAGTCGATGACGACGACCTTGAAGCCCTCCATCGACTCGGCGGCGGCAGCTGCCGCCTGGTAGGTGGCCGACAGCTTGGAGGACAGCGTCACGCAGACGACCCCGTCCGCCCCGTCCGCCTCGGCCGCCTCGAAGGCCGTCTTGAAGTCGCCCGGCGCCGGCGCCGAGGTCTCTGGCAGGACGTCGGTCTTGGCGCACTGGTTCCAGAACTCCTCCGGCGCCCACGTCCTCGTCGTCTCGGGCCCGATGGAGCCGAGGCGGACGTCGAGGTGAACGATGGCGACGTGGCGCGCCGCCATGTCGGCCGGGTCGAGGTCCGCCGCGCTGTCGGTGACGAGCCGGATGCCTGCCATCACGCTCCCTTTCCGGCGGCGTCCCGCCGCCCGCCCGCAGTCTGCCAGCCCGAGGCCAGGCCGGCGAGCGATGCGCCGCCTCCGTAGACGACGAGGCCGACGAGGACCGCCACGACCACCCGCACGAACAAGCCGATGCCGCCAGTCGAGCCGATCGCCGCTGCCACGAGGGCCACGCAGATGCCCATCACGAACGAGAGCAGCAGGGCTCGGCCGACATAGCGCCCGACGACCCGCCCGCCGAGGCTCCCCATCTTCCTCCTCGCGACAACGAGGGCGGCGACCGCGGAGACCGAGTAGGCGATGGAGATCGACAGGGCGAGACCCTGCGGCCCGAGGACGCTCGAGGGGGTGAGGACGAACAACAGGATGATGTTCAGCCCGTTCTCGAGCACGTAGAGGAAGAAGGCCGAGCGGGTGTCACGCGTCGCCTGCAGGGCCCTGATCGCGAGCAGATAGGTGCAGTAGCCGGGGAGGCCGAGCGCCAGCAGCGCGAGGAGGGAGCCGGTGAGGTGCACTCCCGACCGATGGGCGGCACCGTGCAGCAGGAGCAGTTCCATGATCGGCCCGGCAAGCACGAGGTAGCCGGCGGTCGCCGGCAGGATCCCTGCCAGCATCCTCCTCAGCCCGAGCCCGAAGTGGTACGCCATGTTCTCGGTGTCGCCGACCGACCACCGCTCAGCGAGCTCGGGGGTGACGGCGTTCATCACGGAGACGGCGACCATGCCGAAGGGGAGCTGGAAGAAGATGAAGGCGTAGGTGTAGGCGGTCACCGCTCCGCCGGTCGGGTCGATGTGGACGGCCAGCGCGAGGCTCACGAACAGGGCGATCTGGTTGGCGATGACGAAGCCGAGGGTCCAGCCAGAGAGCGAGACGATCTCGCGCACCGCGTCGTCGCGAGGCGCCCATCGGAGGTGCAGCCCGAGGCCGGCCCGTTTGGTGCTCGGGATGAGGGCGACCGCCTGGAGGATGACGCCGGCGGTCGTGCCGAGCCCGAGCAGGAGCAGGAGCGAGTGGTGCTGGGCGACGCTCCCGAGCGTCGGGTGCCGCTCGAGCGAGGCGAACTCGAAGAGGACGGCGATCGCCACGAGGTTGTTGAGGGCGGGCACGTAGGCGGGCAGCGTGAAGCTGCGGACCGCGTTCAACAGGGCCGTCATGAGCGAGATGGCGCCGTAGGCGAGCAGCTGGACGGCGAAGAGACGGAGCAGGTCGGTGGCCACGGCGCGTTCGGCGGCGATGTGGGCGTCGTGGGTGCCGAACGAGTAGAGATCGATGACGAGCGGGGCCGCCACGAAGAACAGGGCGGTGGCGGCGACGAGGACGACGGCGGCGAGCGTCACCACTGCCGAGATGGACCCGCTCGCCTCCCGCTGCGACCGGCGGGTGATGCGGTCGACGAACAGCGGGACGAACGTCGCCTCGAGGATGCCGCCGAGGACGAGGTCGTGGATGATGTTGGGGGTGTTGTTCGCCAGGTTGAAGGCGTCCGACAACGGTCCGATGCCGAGCGCGTAGGCGGCGACGAGGAGCCGCAGCAGGCCGGTCGCCCTCGACAGCAGCGTGCCGCCCATCATGATGGCGGTGGCCCGCCCGATCGACCGCTCGGTCTGGTCGGGTGGCGAGACGGGTACCGCCGCGGTCCCGGACGCGGTGCCGATCGCCTCGGACTCGCCGCCTATGCCGAGGAGGGGCTCCCGGCTTGCGCCCTCGAAGCGGACGTAGGCCGGCACCGCCCGGGCGTCGCGCTCGCGCTCGGGTGACCTGGCCTGGCGGTTGTCGGACCGGGCGAGGCCGTCGATCGCGGCGTGCTCGCGCAGGGTGAAGCTCCTCCGGGAGGGACGGGGCCCCTGGTACCTCTTGCCGCGACCGGTCATGACGGGGAGGTCGTGGCCGGGGCCCCGGCGGACGGCTCGGTTCCCGTCGTTCCCTTGGCGTGGCGGCCTCGGCGCCGTCGCCGGAGGGCGGACCGCGTCCACCAGATGACGAGGAAGGCGGCCGCCGCCAGCGTGAGGGCCACCGCCACGGCTGAGATGGCGGTCGAGCGCACCGTCACCCTGCTCGATGCCAGGGCGAAGCCGCCCGACGGCGTGGTGAGCTGCAGGTAGAGGGAGAAGTCGCCGGCCGCCCGGGTCGCCACGTGCACCTCGATCGTCCGGTTGCCCGGCTGGAGGAGGAGCCCGAAGACGTGGCGGCGGAAGGTGAGCCCGCCGCCACGGCAGACCTGTGCCGTCAGGTGGAACGGACAGCTCGAGAGCTCGAGGTTGACCGCGAGCGGGACCGTGGCGCGCGAGGACACCGAGATTGGGATCCGGGCGCTGAGCGAGGTGATGGTGATCGTCCGGTCGTGGGGGAGCGTGACACGCGTCGCCTCGGAGGCGAGCTTGCGGGTGGGGGCGGCGAAGTAGGCGGCCCGCGTCGTCTGCGCGAGCCCGGCCGTCTCGCCGAGAAGGACGAGGTTCCCGTAGCGCTCGACGAGCCGGCCGCCCTTCGGCACGAGGTCGGTGAGCGCCGACAGCCGGCGCCTCGCGACCGCGAGGGCATGGCGCGAGATGGCATCGGTCGCCGGGATGTGGCCGGCGGTGAGTCCCCGGTAGAGCAGCGGCGAGGTGGTCATGCCGGCCGGGATCTCGTCCGAGCCGGGCTGCACGGCGCTGAAGAACTGAGACAGCGTGTCAGAGCGCACGATGGGGCTCGAGGCGAGCCCGCTCAGCACGGTGGAGAGGAACTGCGAGCTCGGGTGCCAGCCGGGCGGCGACAGCAGGGTCACGCCGCGGTTCCCGGGGGGCTGCTCGACGAAGTACAGGAGGGCGAGGTCGGCGAGCAGCTGGTTCGCCCGCAGCACGGGGTCGGACGAGGACGCGAGGTGCTGTTCGAGGAAGTAGTCGGAGGCATCGACCTCAGCAGGCGTGCCCCTCACCTTGAACGGCGCCCAGACGGGGTAGTCCCAGGTCGGCGGGATCGCCGTCACGCTCGAGCTCGGCACGAGGACGTGCGTCACCCCGAGGTGCGTCAGGAGCGCCAGGGCCCGGTTCCCCATGGGCTCGGTGGCCGCCAGCGGTCGCCCGCGCACGTCGATCCCGAGCGAGCCGAGCGCCTGGCGGCCGGCCGCCAGCTGCCGGCTCACCTCGGCGCCGAGGCCGCTCCCCGCCATCGAGGCGAGGTCGACCGGCGTGTAGGTCTCCTGCTCGATCTCGACGTTCGGCATCGTGCCGAGGGCGCCGACGGCGGCCAGCGCCGTCTTGGCGGCGGCGGTCTGCTTCTTCGTCTCGGCTTGTGACTGCTGCGAGGCGTGCTGGGTGGCCTTGGACGGGGCCCGGGCGGTCGCCTCCTGGCGAAGGGCCTCGGTGAGCTGGGGGAACAGGGCGATCGAGACCGAGGCGCCGGGGTTGGCCGAGAGCACCGAGTCGAGCTGCTCGAGCTCCCTCTCCGCCGCCACCGGGGCGGCGCTGGCGCCGGACGGCGTGGTGGCCGGCGTCGACCCGACGGGCAGGGTCCAGGAGAAGCGCAGCGGCGAGGCGGCCGTGTTCGGGGCGAGGATCAGGTAGGTCATGAAGCTGTCGAGCGGCGTGTAGGTGCGCAGGTCCTCGAGCGAGACCTGCAGCGGGTAGACGCCGGTGCAGGTCGCTGCGCAGGGGAAGTCGAGGACGGCGCCGTTCGTCGGCGGCTTCACCGCCTTACCCGGCACGGCCGGGGGGGCGATGGGAAGGAAGATCGAGGCGTCGCCGTTCGGCTGCATCATGTGCTTGGTCGTGAGCGGCATGACCGGCGGCGTCGACAGGGGCGAGAAGTCGGTCGTGTCCCCGCTCAAGGTCTGCTCGAAGTAGCCCCGCTGGGTGGCCTGGGACCACAAGGTGACCTGGACGCCGAGGTCCGACCGGGGGAGGTCGGAGCGGATGGCGAGCTCGAGGTGCATGCCGCTCGTCGTGCGCACCCAGGGGGTCTGGCTGACGAGGGCGACCGAGTTCGGGACGGTGCTGGCCGCCGTGGCGGGCGCCGGGGCGGTGACCGCCGGCAGGGCGGCGGCGAGCAGTCCGACCCCTGCCGCGAGCGCGGCGCGGCCGGCTCGCCAGGCGCGGCGGCGGGGGTCCGACGCTCGTGTCGATCGGCTCGGAGACGGGAAGAGGCGCGGCATGATCGGTCCCCGCATGTTCGGGGATCAACGGAAGCCTACTCAGGGCTACCGTGGCGTTCGTGACGGTCCTCGTCGGTCGCCATGACGCCTTCTTCGAACACGACACCGGGACCTGGCATCCCGAGCGCGAAGCGCGACTGACGGCGGTGCTCGCCGGCATCGCCGGGGCGGAGGTGGCCGACGACGTCGTCTCCTTCTCGCCGAGGGAGGCGCTCTCCCACGAGCTCGAACGGGTGCACGACGCCGGCTACGTCGACACTCTCCGCGAGTTCTGCCGGAGCGGCGGGGGCCACCTCGACCCGGACACCGTGGCGGTGCCCGCCTCCTTCGAGGCGGCGCTCCGCGGCGCCGGCGCCGGCCTCGAGGCGGCCGAGCGCCTGCGCGCGGGCGAGGCCGACGCCGCCTTCCTCGCCGTCCGTCCGCCGGGCCACCACGCACTCGCCGGCCGGGCGATGGGGTTCTGCCTGTTCAACAACGTCGCCGTGACGGCCGCGGCGCTGGCGGCGGAGGGCGAGCGGGTGCTCATCGTCGACTGGGACGCCCACCACGGCAACGGGACGCAGGCGATCTTCTACGAGAGCGCCGAGGTCTGCTACGTCTCGCTCCACCAGTACCCCTTCTACCCGGGCACGGGCTCCGCCAAGGAGACCGGCGCCGGCCCGGGGGCGGGAACGACCGTCAACATCCCGATGCCGGGGGGATCCACCGGCGAGGTCTACCGGCTCGCCTTCGACGAGGTGGTGACGCCGGCCGCCGAGGCGCACCAGCCGGACTGGGTCCTCATCTCCGCCGGCTTCGACGCCCACCGCGCCGACCCGCTCACCGACCTCGGTCTGTCCGCCGGGGACTTCGCCGACCTCACCACGCGCACCGCCGCCCTGGCGCCGGCGGGACGACGGATCGCCTTCCTCGAGGGCGGCTACGACCTCGAGGCCCTCAAGCAG
>JAKACF010000003.1 GCA_021821585.1 Actinomycetes bacterium | reverse complement strand
CATGCGGGACCAGGAGGGCCGGGCGAGGGCCTTCGTCAACGCCTGCCGCCACCGCGGCCATGAGCTGTTGGCGTGCGGGGCGGCCACCGTCAACCGGCCGATCGTGCTCTGCCCCTACCACGCCTGGTCGTACCGCCTGGACGGCAGGCTGCGCAAGGCGCCCGACTTCGACGGGGACGACCACTTCGACCCACTCGAGTTCGGCCTCGTCGAGCTCCCCCTCGCCGAGTGGCACGGCCTGCTCTTCGTCGACGCCGCAGGCGCCGCCGGGCCCTTCTCCGAGCACGTGGCCGGCCTGGAGGAGATCGTCGCCCCCTACGAGCCGGAACGGCTGGTGACACGGGGCCGCCACGAGTACGTCGTGGCGGCCAACTGGAAGATCCTGACCGAGAACTACCAGGAGTGCTACCACTGCCCGGTCATCCACCCCGAGCTGTGCGCCGCCAGCCCGCCCCGCAGCGGCGAGAACTACTACCACCCCGGCCGGGGCGCCTGGGTGGCGGGCTGGATGGACATCCGGGAGGGCTACGCCACGATGTCGCTCCACACCACGACGGGTGCCTCTCCGCTGCGTGGCCTCGACGAGCGGCGGCGGCGCATCGTCGACTACATCGGACTGTTCCCGAACGTGCTCGTCAGCCTGCACCCCGACTACGTGATGACCCACGTCCTCACCCCGCTCGGCCCGGACCGGACGAAGATCGTCTGCGAGTGGCACTTCGCCCCCGAGGACGCCGCCCGCGAGGACTTCGACCCCGCCTTCGCCGTCGACTTCTGGGACATCACGAACCGTCAGGACTGGCTCGCCTGCGAGTCGGTCCAGCGCGGGCTGTCGTCCAAGGGCGCCCTCCCCGGGCCGCTCTCGAGCCAGGAGGACGGCGTGTACCAGTTCGTCACGATGGTGGCCCGCGGTTACCTCGGCGAGCCGGTCCGCACGGCCGAGTTCAGCTCGGCCGGTTGAGCCTCACACGAGGGAGCGGACGCCCCGCTTGGCGAGCTGGCCGGCGACGATGAGCCGCTGGAGCTCGCTCGTGCCCTCCCAGATCCGCTCCACCCTGAGCTCCCGGTAGAAGCGCTCGGCGACGTTCTCGCGCATGAAGCCCCGGCCCCCGAAGATCTGCACCGTCCGGTCGGCCACCCGGTTGGCCATCTCCGAGCAGTAGAGCTTGGCCATCGACGCCTGGGCGTGCTGGATCTTCACGTCACGGCCCTCGTCGACCCCGCGGGCCGCCTCGTAGAGCATCGAGCGGGCGGCGAAGAGCTCGGTCGCGCTGTCAGCCAGCATCGCCTGCACCAGCTGGTACTCGGCGATCGGCCGCCCGCCGACGACGCGCTCGTTCGCGAAGCGGGTCGCCTCCTCGACGAGGCGCTCGCCGGCCCCGAGGCAGCGGGCTGCCACCATGAAGCGCTCGAAGCGGAACCACTCGTAGGCGAAGGTCATGCCGGCGCCCTCCTGGCCGACGAGGCTGCCGGCGGGCACGCGCACGCCCTCGAAGGCGACGATCGGATGGTGGTGGGTGGTCGTGTGGGAGTAGGCCGGGGTGCGCACCACCCGGACGCCGGGGGAGGGGAGGTCGACCACGAACATGGCGTGCTCGCCGGCGTGGGGCCCGTCGGCGAGGCGGGCCTGGAAGAAGGCGTAGGCCGCCTCGTTGAAGGAGGTGACGTGCCACTTCACGCCGTCGAGGACGTACCCGTCGCCCTCCCGCCTCGCCGTCGCCTCGATGCCGTCGACGTCGGAGCCGGCCGCCTCCTCGGTGATGGCGTAGCACTCGGACATCTCGCCGGCCACCGTCGGGACGAGGTAGCGGCGCCGCTGCTCCTCGGTCGCCACCGCCGGCCACCAGGCGGGGGGGGTCGACAGCATCCACGCGAGGGTGTTGGTCACGCGCCCCACCTGTTCCTGCACGAGGACCTGCTGGAGCATCGAGCAGCCGCCGCCCCCGAGGTCCGCCGGCATGTTGGTGGCGAGCAGGCCCTCCTGTCGCGCCCGGGCCTTCATCTTCTCGGCCACGCCGTCCGGCAGCCTGCCCTCGTTGGCCTCCGCCTGCTCCTCGTAGGGGATGAGGTCGCCGACGAAGGACCGCGCGCGGTCCCGGATCGACTCGTCCGCAGGCGTCAGCTGGTACATGGGGCGCTCCTCAGCGATTGACTGACTGTTCAGTTTATGCCAAGGTTCGTCCGTGCGCACGGGCCCGGCCAGGGCGGCGAAGCGACCGGCACCGGCGGTGGGCGGAAACCCGTCACACGTCGGCTCCGGTCGGACGACCCGCGCCGAGCTCGTGGCACGCCTTCACCGGAGAAAGGACCGCACCGTCATGACCGACGCACGCATCGCCCCGCCCCTCGCCCTCGTGCACGAGGCCGCCGCGGCGGCGCTCGAGGACTGGGGGCCGCTCGAGGAGGCGACGGGGCCGGCGATGGCCGCCTCCGGGCTCACGGCCTGGTCCCACGACGGGGCCGAGATGGGCATCTGGGAGTGCACGCCGGGGCCGTCGTACTGGGTGCAGGAGGAGAACGAGTTCATCCACGTCCTCTCCGGGTCGATGACGGTGACGCCGACCGACGGGGAGCCCGTCGAGATCGGCCCGGGTGACAACGTCGTCTTCCCGGTCGGCTGGACCGGCACGTGGGAGATCCACGAGACGCTGCGGAAGGTCTACGTCATCTTCTGAGCACAGCGCCCCTCGACGAGGACGTCGAGGGCGAGGGCACCGGAGGGGCCGCACGACAGCGGGTTGACCTCGACGGCGGAGAGGTCGGCCCCGAGCTCGGTGGCGAGCGCCGACATCGAGGTGATCGCCCTCGCGACGGCGCCGAGGTCCGCAGGCGGCCCGCCCCGGAAGCCCTCGAGCAGGCGGGCGAGGCGGAGCCCCGACACCATCGTGGCGGCTGCCTCGGGCCCGACGGGCGGGAGGGCGACGGCGCGGTCGGCGATCAGCTCGACGAGGACCCCCCCGGCGCCGACGACGACGAGCGGGCCGACGAGGGGGTCGCGGAGGACGCCGAGGGAGAGCTCGACGCCCTCGGGGGCCATCGCGCACACGACCGCCGCCGGCCCGAGCCGCCGACAGAGGTCGCCGTAGGCGGCGGCCACTCCGTCCGCGTCGCGCAGGCCGAGCACGACGCCGCCGACCTCGGACTTGTGGGCGAGGTCCCCCGCGGCCGTCTTCAGGGCGACGGGGAAGCCGATCTCGGCGGCCGCCGCCACGGCGGCCCTCTCGTCGCCGACGACCCGTGTCGCCGGCGAGGCGATGCCGTAGTCGGCGAGCATCGCGACCGCCTCGTCGGGGCGGAGCGGGCCGTCGGCGAGCCGGGCCCGCCAGCGCTCCCGGCGGTCGGCGTCCGGCCCGGGCGTCCGGCCCCGTTCCCCCGGCGACCCCTCGGCCCGGGAGAGGAGGTGCCCGAGGGCGGCGAGGCCCGGGCGCGTCCCTTCGAGGACGGCCACGCCGGCAGCCCGCAGGCGCGCCGCCGCCTCCCGGTCGAGCGCGCTCGGGACGTGGGAGAGGACGCAGACCGGGACCTCGGACCGGGCGGCCACCGCCAGGGCGGCGCTCCGGTAGGAGTCGTCGCCGTCGAATTCGGGGACGAGGTCGACCGCCAGGGCGACGACCGAGACGGAGGCGTCCCTCGACAGGGCGAGGAGGGTCTCGGTGAACAGCTCCTCGGTCGAGCGCCCGGACCCCCAGACGTCGAGCGGGTTGGTGGCCGGCAGCCCGGGGTCGAGGAGCTCCTCGAGCCGTGCGGTGGTCGCCGGCGACACCGCGGCGAAGGGGACACCGAGCTCGTCGGCCACGTCGACGAGCAGCGCGCGCTCGGCTCCCGAGTCGAGCACCGCCGCCAGCGCTCCTCCCGGTCGGGTCGAGCCACGGTGCCGGCGGGCGGCGAGGAGGAGCTCGACGGTGTCGCACAGCTCGGCGAGATCGGCGACCTGCACCACCCCGTGGGCGCGGAAGAGGGCCTCGAAGGCGGCGGCTCCACCGGCGAGCGCGCCCGAGTGCGCCGCCACCATCGCCCGGCCGCTCTCCGAGGTGCCGACGGGCAGGGCGACCACCGGGATGTCCCGTTCGGCCGCCGCCTCGAGGGCGGCGCGAAGCCGCGGCACGTCCCGCAGCGTCTCGGCGACGAGGGCGACGAGGCCGGTCTCGGGCAGCCCGAGGGCGTACTCGAGGTAGTCCGCCGTCGTCGTGACGAGCTCCTGGCCGGAGGAGACCGCCAGCGACCAGGCGAAGGGTCGCTCGGCGCGAAGCAGCGCCGAGAACGCCGAGCCGGAGTGGGTGACGAGCGCCACCGGTCCTCTCGCCAGGGGGTCGCGCTCCAGGTAGCCGATGGCCCGCAGGCCCTGTGAGACAAAGCCCATGCAGCCCCCACCGCACAGCGCCATGCCGGCGTCCCGGGCGATGGCGGCGAGGCGGGCCCGGAAGGCCCTGGAGTCCCCGGGCGTGACCGGGTCGACGGCGCTGCCGAAGACGACGGCGCCCGCCGCCCCGCATCGAGCGGCGTCGGTCAGCACCGCTTCGAGGCTGGCGTCCCCGACCGCAGCCAGGACGAGGTCCACCTCGTCCGCCACCTCCCCGAGAGAGGCGACGACGGAGCGACCGGCGATCGCGGTCCCGGCGCGGCCAGGGTTGACGAGGTGGATGGACGGCCGGCCGGGACTGCGCTCGAGCTCGGTGAGGGCCCGCATCCCGAGCGAGCCGGGTCGGGGGGTGGCGCCGACGAGGGCGACCGAACGGGCCTCGAGCATCCGCTCGAGGCTCATTTGGCCCGGAGCCGTGCGCGCCGCCCTGCCGAGCGCCGGTCGGACAGGGCCGCCTTTGCCGCCTGGTAGCCGGGGATGCCGCAGACCCCGCCGCCGGCATGGGTGGCCGAGCTCGCGTAGTACAGCCCGCGCACCGGCGTGCGGTAGTCGGCGAACCCCGGGGCCGGCCGCATGTGGAAGAGCTGCTCGACCGAGAGCTCGCCGTGGAAGATGTTCCCGCCGACGAGGCCGTAGTCCCGCTGCATCTCGTGCGGGCCGACGATGTCGCGGTGCAGGATGGACGCCTTGAAGTTCGGGGCGAGCTCGTCGTACTGCGCGATGAGGCGGTCGGCGTAGGCCTCGAGCTCCACCTCGTGCGGCTCGTCGGCCCAGTCGGCCGGCACCCACTGACTGAACAGCGACATGACGTGGGTCCCCTCCGGGCAGAGCGTCCTGTCGAAGGTGCTCGGGATGACCGAGTCGCTGAAGGGGCGCTCGGCGGCCCGTCCCTCCCTCGCGTCGAGGAAGGCCCGCTCCATGTACTCCATGGAGGGCGCCATCTCCACCGAGCCCGTGTGGTGGGACTGCAGGTTCGTGCCGGGATCGGCGATGAAGTCGGGCAGCTCGGACAGGGCGAGGTTGATCTTCACGACGCCGCTACGCGTCTTCCAGTGCTCGATGTCGTTGACGAAGTCGTCCGGCAGCTCCTCGCGGGCGAGGTGCTCGAGGAAGGCGGTCCGGGGATGGAGGCTCGTCACGACGACCGGGGCGTGCAGCTCGTCGCCGTTGTCGAGCGCGACTCCCGTGGCGGCACCGTTGCGGACGAGGGTGCGGGCGACCCGGGCGTCGGTGCGGATCTCGACGCCGAAGGTCCTCGCGGCGCGGGCGATGGCGTCGGCGACGGCGCCCATCCCGCCCTCGGGGTAGCCCCAGCTGCCGAGGTGGCCGTCGCCGACGTCGCCGATCGAGTGGTGCGCCATGACGTAGGCGGTGCCCGGCTCGTAGGGGCCGGCCCAGGTGCCGATGACCCCGTTGACGGCGATCGGCGCCTTCACCTGCCAGGTCTCGAACCAGTCGTCGAGCAGGTCGGCGATCGACATCGTCATGAGGCGCGTGACGTCGCCGATCCTCCGGACGTCGAGGCCCCGGTGGCGCCAGGCCATTCGCAGCAGGCCGGCGAGGTCGCCCGGCCGCTTCGAGCCGAGCTTCGGCGGCACCGTGAGCAGCATCGGCCCGAGCACGTCGGCGAGGCCACCGAGCCAGGCGTCCCAGCGCGGCATCGCCTCGGCGTCGCGCCGGGAGAACTTGGCGATCTGCTCGTAGTTGCGCCGTGAGTCGTCGGCCCAGATCTGGATCGAACGGCCGTCGGGGAAGGCCTGGTAGTAGGGGCCCATGGGGTAGACCTTGTAGCCGTGCCGCTCGAGGGAGAGGTCCTCGAGGATGGTCCTCGGCATGAGGCTCATGACATAGGACAGGCGCGTCACCTTGAACTCGGGCGCCTCCGGCCAGGGCGAGTCGGTCGTCGCCGCCCCGCCGGTCTTGTGGCGGGACTCGAGCACGACGGTCCGCATCCCGGCCCTCGCCAGGTACGCCCCGGCGACGAGCCCGTTGTGGCCTCCTCCGACGACGACGGCGTCGTAGTCCGCTGGCATCCCGTCCTCCGTTCGTCGGCTCCCGTGATTGACTGACTGTTCAGTCTATCCAGCGCTGTTACAGTCGGACAAGGCCCGTGCGCGACGGAGAGGGCCGTGTCCGCCGAGAAGGAAGGACGGTTGCGGGTGACCACCACATCGGAGACCAGCCTCGACGGCCTGCCCGACGCCCGGCGGACCCAGATCCTCTCGGCCGCGATCGACGTCATCATGGAACGCGGTTTTCCCGAGACCCGGATCGCGGACGTCTCCGAGCGGGCCGGGGTGAGCCCCGCCCTCGTCATCTACTACTTCAAGACCAAGGACCGGCTGCTCGCCGAGGCGATGCGGCAGGCCGAGGAGGGCTGGTACGCCGAGATGGCCCGGCAGACGGGCCAGATCCCCTCTGCGGCGGGGCGGCTCGAGGAGGTCGTCTCGATGAGCTGCCTGCCGGCGGTGCCCGGGTCGGTGGAGGAGCCATGGGCGCTCTGGCTCGACCTGTGGGCCCAGGCGCTGCGGAACGAGGAGGTGCGCCGCGTCCGGGAGGAGTCCGACGAGCGCTTCCGCGAGACGATCCGCCAGATCGTCCGCGACGGCATGCAGGCCGGAGAATTCCAGGAGGTCTCGGTGGACGACTTCGCCGTCGGCTTCACGGCCCTCCTGGACGGGCTGGCGATCCAGATCGTGCTCGAGGACCCCGTCGTCGACGCCCAGCGCGCCTTCGAGCTCGCCATCGCCGTGGCCGCCCAGCAGCTCGGCTTCGTCCCCTCCGGCCGACGCGTCCGCAAGCGGGCGGGGCGCCGCTGAGGCTCGCCGGCCCGCCCGGCAGCGAGGCGGTGGGTCGGGCGCTCAGACGAGCAGCCCGGCGACGTCGCCGAGCGTCTCCTCCCGGATCGCCGCCACCGACACCCCGCCGCCCTCGAGGACTCTGAGGGCCTCTCGCGCAAGGTCCACCTGGACCGGGAGGCCCGGCTCGAAGGCGGCGGCGCCGTCGTCGTTGCGCACGAGCGCCTGCAGCGCCATGCCGGCCGCCAGGCGGACGACCACCTGGGTGGCGTTGCCGAGGAAGACGGTCCGCTCGACCATGCCGGGGAGCCGGTTCGGCCCGGGCTTGTCGAAGCCGAGCAGCGAGATGCGCTCGGGCCGGATGGCGAGCTTCACGGCCCCCGTGGCCCCGACGGCACCGCAGGCCGCCTCGAGGCGGAACTCCCCGACGGCCACCTCGCAGGGCCGTGAGGCCGAGCCGGCCCCGGTGACCGTCCCGTCCATGAGGTTCGAGACGCCGAGGAAGTCCGCCACGTAGGCGTCCGCCGGCTCCTCGTAGACCTCCCGCGGCGAGCCGAGCTGGGCGATGTGCCCGTTCGACATGACCGCGATCCGGTCCGACATGGTGAGCGCCTCCTCCTGGTCGTGGGTGACGTAGAGGAAGGTGATCCCGACGCGCTCCTGGATTGACTTGAGCTCGATCTGCAGCGCCCGGCGGAGCTTCGCGTCGAGCGCCCCGAGGGGCTCGTCGAGGAGGAGCACCGAGGGGTTGAGCACGAGGGCACGGGCGAGGGCGACGCGTTGCTGCTGACCCCCCGACAGCTGGCCGGGCCGGCGCTTCTCGTAACCCGACAGCTGCACCAGCTCGAGCATCTCCCCGACGCGCCGGCGCACCTCCGCCTTGGTCGCGCTCTGGTAGCGGAGGCCGAAGGCGACGTTCTCGGCGACGTCGAGGAAGGGGAAGAGGGCGTAGCTCTGGAAGACGGTGTTCACCGGCCGCCGGTTCGGAGGGAGGTGCCCGACCTCGTCGCCGTCGAGGACGATGTCGCCCTCGGTCGGCTCCTCGAAGCCGGCGATCATCCTGAGGGTCGTGGTCTTCCCGCATCCCGACGGGCCGAGCAGGGAGAAGAACTCACCTGCTCGCACCTCGAGGGAGATCCGGTCGACGGCGAGGTGATCGCCGAAGCGCTTGCTCAGGTTCTTGAGGGTGACGGTGCCGCCTGGCACGGGGCCTCACCTCCTTCCTGCTCGGGCCGACGCATGCTCACATCCCTGCGATGCTCGTGAGCGCCTCGGTCGTGGTGCGCCGCTCGCCCCGGGTCATGAAGCGGTAGGCGACGTACCCGAGCCCGGCGACCACGAGCGAGAAGGCGAGCATGAGCGTGGCGAGGGCGTTGAGGGCGGGCCCGGCGAGCCCGCCGTGGACGTTCGAGTAGATGAGCACGGACATCGGCTGGGTGGCGGCGGTCGAGGAGAGCTGCTCGACGATCACGAAGTCGTCGACCACCCCGGCGAAGACGAGGACGGCGCTCGCGAAGATCGCCGGCAGCAGCATCGGCATCAGCACCCTGCCGATGGCCCGCATCCTCGAGGCCCCGAGGTCCGTTGCCGCCTCCTCGTAGACGCGGCCGATGGTGACGAGCCGCGCCCGGACGACGATGGCCGGCCAGCTCAGGTTCCAGACCACGAGGCCGGCGACCTCCGCCGGCGTCCCGAGCGGGACGACGCGCAGCAGGACGGTCACGACGAAAAAGAGGGCGATGGCGAGCAGCAGCTCGGGCACGACGAAGGAGAAGATCATGACGAAGTTGAGGCCGGAGGCGGTCCGGGTCCTCCACCGGTCGATGCCGATGGCGAAGGCGACCCCGATCGGCACGGTGATGAGCGTCGTCAGGGCAGCGAGCACGAGGGTCTGGACGACGGCCTGGTGGAGCTCGGGGTTGTGGAGGACCGAGTTGGTGGGGTCGGTGACGTACCACCGCCACGAGAAGCCCTGCCAGACCGACTGGGAGCGGCCCTTGTTGAACGAGAAGAGCACGGCGATCCCGATCGGGACGATCGACCAGATCAGGTACAGCCAGGTGAAGGCCTCGAGGAAGACCGGCCGGCGCCAGAGGCGCCTGCGGCGGAGGAGGCGGCGCGGCGCCCCCGGCGGGCGGCTCGTCTCGGGTGCGCCCGGCAGCAGCTCGTCGGGACCCTCCCGGGTGAGGACGCTCACGCGAGGTTCTCCCGCGAGGCACGGGCCGTCGAGACGGCGTACCAGATCATCGGGACGAGCAGGACCACGAGGAGCAGGAGGGCGAGGGCGGCACCCTGTCCCTGTTCACCGGGCTGGCCGAGCTGGCCCTCGATGACGTTGCCGATCATCGTCGTCCCCGGTGCCGCCGAGAGCAGCTGGTTCGTGTAGTAGTCGCCCAGCATCGGCAGGACGGTGATGAAGGTGCCGGCGATGATCGTCGGCTTGGAGAGAGGGAGGGTCACGCGCAAGAAGGTCTTCGTCCGCGAGCAGCCGAGATCGCGCGCCGCCTCGAGCAGGCTCGGGTCGATGCGGTCGAGCCCGGCGTAGAGGACGAGGATGAGGTAGGGGATGTAGCCGTAGACGAGGCCGGCGATGACGGTGGCTGCCTGGCCGCCGAGCCAGTTCACGCCGCCGCCCGGGAGGTGGAAGAAGGCGAAGGACCTGTTGATGAAGCCGTTCTGTCCGAGCAGGTCGATCCAGGCGAGCATCCGCATCATGTAGCTGACCCAGAACGGCGCCACGAGCAGCACGAGGAAGAGCGTCTTTCGCCGCCCGGCGCAGCGCGTCACGAAGTAGGCGACCGGGTAGGCGATGAGCAGCGAGAGGGCCGCCGCCATGGCCGTGTAGGCGAGCGTCCGGATGGCCGGTGGGCCGATGTAGGAGGAGGGACCCGACACGTCCCGCCAGATGGCCGTGAAGTTGGCGGCCGACCAGTGGAGTGGGTCCCAGACCGGGACGACGTTCCCGAACAGGTCGATCTGGCCGGCGGCCACGGTCAGCATGACGTAGAAGGGGACGACGAAGAGCAGCAGCAGCCAGGCCGCCCCGGGCGCGGCCAGCGCGGCCCACGCCAGGCGCCCCCGTCCGCTTCGTCGGTCCCGAGCGACGGCGGAGCTCGCCATGGTCCGTCGGCCCTAGAGGCCCTTGGCGAAGGAGTTCCAGGTCTGCTCCCAGACCAGGTTGGCGCTGACTGGGAGCTCGAGCTCCTCGACGCCGGCTCGGAAGTCCGACGGGCGGACGACCGTCGAGATGAGCTGGGGCGGGAGCAGCTTCTCGGAGATGAGCAGCGACGGCGTCACCGCGGTGAGAGGCTGCATGTAGCCGACGTAGCTGTAGTTCTCGATGGCGTTGTGGACGTCGAGCATGTAGTTGAGGAACAGGTGCGAGAGCACGGGGTTCTGGCCGGTGCTGAGCACGCTCATGAGGTCGTTCGCGACCGGCCCCTTGCCGTCCTCGGGGAACCAGTAGCCGACGACGTCGATCTTGGTCCCCTTCGGGAGGTAGTAGGCGGCCGTGGCGATGTCGCCCGACCAGGCGTGGTGGACCCAGGTGTTGCCGTTCGGGATCTCGGTGTAGTCGTTGTTGTCGATCCGGACGTCGACGAGGGGGATGAGCGCCTCGAGGTCCTTGCCGGCCTGGGCGATCTGGGCGCTGTTCGTCGTGTTGAGGTCCGTGATGCCGCGCTTCAACAGGGCCAGGCTGATGCCCTCCCGGTAGTCGTCGAGGAGCGCCACCTTGCCCTTGTACTTCGCAGCCTGCCAGGGCATGTCCCAGCCGGGAGCGAGCGAGACCTTGTCCTTCCGCCAGGCCATCCCCGTCGTGTAGATCGAGTAGGGGACGGTATAGCGCCAACCGCCGTCGTAGAAGGGGTTGCGGTAGTCGGGCCAGGTGTTGGCGATGTTCGGGATGTAGCTGTGGTTGAGCGGCCGCATCATCTTGGTGTCGATCAGCTGGCCGATGACGTCGATGGTCGGGAAGAAGACGTCGAAGTTCACCTCGCCGCTCGCCAGCTTGGCCATCGCCTCCGACATCGTGTTGAAGGTCGTGATCGAGTAGTTGCAGTCGTACTTCTTGCAGAAGTTCTTGACCACGGCCTCGTTGATGTAGGCGACCCAGTTGTAGATCTGCAGGGTGGCGTTCTTCTCGGGCTCGAGGTTGGACTTGATGGGGGAGTTGTCGGCCGCGATCGGCCAGGTGACAGGGTGGTTCGGCCGGGGGAGCTTCAGCGCGGAGCTCGAGGTCGGGCTCGTCCCGCCGCTTCCCGAGCCGCTCCCCCCGCAGGCGGACAGGACGCCGCCGAGGGCTGCTCCCGCCCCGAGGGCGAGGAAGTTGCGCCTCGTGAGCGGCGAGCCGAGCGGTCCCCGGCCCGTGTCCGGCGCGTCCCCGCCCTCCGGCGGAGCACCGCCGGCGCCCCGCCTGCCGTCCTTCCAGCCTTCGCGGTGGTGCACCTTCTCGTCCTCTCAGCGTCGTGGGTGTCGAGCACCCGGGTCAGTAGACGAAAGGTTGTCCGATTGAACGTTCGTTCAGTCGGGCCCAGTGTCGCGCCGGGAGGGCGGGCGCGCAAGGGGTCGCTCAGGCGGCGGCCGCCACGCCGGCGGCGAACCGCTCGAAGTTGGCGAGGAAGCGGTCCATGTCGGCCTCGTCGTGCTGGACCGAGATCAGCCACTGCTCGGTCTTGCCCCACGGCGGCAGGAAGACCCCGCCGTTGTGCTGGACGAGGAAGTGGAGGTGGTTGAAGCGGTCGTCGAGCTCGAGGAAGTCCCGGTAGTCCCGCACGGGAGCGGGGGAGAAGGTCACGCAGCCCTTCGCCCCGGCCGAGACGACATGGGCGGTGAGCCCGTGGGCGGCGATCGTCGAGGAGAGCTCCTCCCGGACGCGCCCCGCCAGGGTGGCGAGCCTGGCGTAGGCGTCCGGCGTGGCCACCTGCTCGAGCATCGCCCGGGTGGCGGCCATCGAGAGGGGGTTGCCGTTGAAGGTGCCGACCATCTCGTAGGTGCCGTCCGCCACGTCCTCCATCAGCTCCGCCGAGCCGCCGACCGCCGCCGCGATGAGGCCCCCGCCGATCGCCTTGGCGAGGCAGACGAGGTCGGGCTCGACCCCGCTCAGCGCCGTCACCCCGCCCGGCCCGACGGTGAGGCCCGTCTTCACCTCGTCGAAGGTGAGCAGCGCCCCGTGGGCGTGCAGGAGCTCCTTCACGCCGGCGAGGTAGCCCGGGTCGGGGTGGATGATCCCGGCGTTCATCATGATCGGCTCGAGGATGAGCCCGGCGACCTCGCCGGCATGCTCGTCGAGGATGGCCGCCAGCGAGTCGAGGTCGTTGAAGGGGGCGACGAGGGTGAGCGCGCTGATCGCGGAGGGGACCCCGCTGCTCGACGGCACGCTGTGGGGTCGCCCGGCGGGGCCGACCTCGTCGGCCTCCGGCATGACCGAGACCTGGACCGAGTCGTGGTGGCCGTGGTAGCCGCCCTCGATCTTCACCATGAGGTCACGCCCCGTGGCGGCCCGCATGAGGTGGACGGCGTCCATCGTGGCCTCGGTGCCCGAGTTCATGAAGCGCCATGTCGGCAGACCGAAGCGCCGGGCGAGGTTCTCCGCCACCGCGACGGCGTCCTCGTTCGGCTGGGCGAAGTGCGTGCCGCGGGCGACCTGGCGGCGGACCGCCTCGACGACGGCGGGGTGGGCGTGGCCGGCGAGCCCGGCGCCGTAGCCGCCGTGCAGGTCGACGTACTCGTTGCCGTCGACGTCCCAGATCCGCGAACCCTCCCCGCGCTCGAGGAAGACCGGCTGGGGCCTCGAGATCTGCCAGTTGCTCGTCACGCCCCCGGCGAGGGAGCGGACGGCCCTCGCATGAAGGGCGCCCGAGCGGGGCTGGCGGTCGACGAAGGCGCGCTCCTCGGCGGCGATGAGCTCGTCGAGGCTGTGCAGGGTCGCGGTCCGTGCAACCACGGTGGCTCTCCTTCCGGCGGCGCGGGCGGAGCCGCCGCCGCTGTCTTGACTGAACGTTCAGTCTATCTGCCGGGCCACGGCAGGGGCAATTCCCGGGGAGGGGGACGGCCGCCGGCCTGCACCGACCCCGGGGAGCGCCCGGCTCAGCAGCCGCCGGGCGGCCCGAAGGTCCCCTGGCCGACCGCCGGGTCGTCGACGATCCCGGTGGCGCTCGAGCGGAGGACGGCGCCGAGGTGGACGACGTACCACTGGCCCCTCCAGGAGATGAGGGACGCGATCCCGATGGAACGGGTCTGTCCGGACTCGGAGTAGACGAGACGGGAGCCGGGCACGTGCCAGTACCCGATGGAGTTGTAGCAGTAGCCCGGCGGGATCCAGGCCGCCTCGTTCATCGGCACGGCGACGTAGAGGAGGCGTGCCGTCCCGACCCCCTGTCCGAGGTAGCGGTGTGCGGCCGCCAGGTCGAGGGAGAAGTCCTCGACGAGGCGGTCGTGCCAGTCGGCGGCCGGGTAGGGGATCGACTTCAGGCGGTCGTAGGCCGCCTCGGGGAAGAAGGACCAGAGCGCCCGCGAGAGGGAGTCCTCCTTGATGCCGGCGAAGAGGTCCGCCATCTCCTGGTGGAACTGGCGCGACGCCGGCGAGGGGAGCACGTCGGTCTGGGGCAGGTCGCCGGCCCGGTAGGTCACAAGGGTGGTGGTCGTGGTGGTGGTGGTGCTCGTGCTGGTCGTCGTCGCCACCGTCGAGCTCGGCGGCGGCTCCGTCGTCGACGGCGCGGCAGTCGTGCTCGGGCTGCCGGCGGTGCTCGCCGGCGGGCGGGCGGTCGTCGCGACCGAGGACCTGGCGGCGCTCGAGCAGGAGCAGGCGAGCACCGCCACGACGACGAGCACCGGTCCCGCGAGCCGCCGCCCGACCGGGTGTCGGTCCCTCCGGCGGGCATCGTCCTGCGGCACGGCCCGAGGCTAACGAGGCCGGCGCCGTCTAGGTTCTCGGCACGACATCACAAGGAGGTGCGCGGTGGTCCACGAGGTGAAGGGCGTCGTCGCCCGCAAGCGGGGGGCTCCAGTCGAGGTGGCGACGGTGCTCGTCCCCGAGCCGGGGCCGGGCGAGGCGCTCGTCAGGGTGCAGGCGTGCGGTGTCTGCCACACGGACCTGCACTATCGCGAGGGCGGCATCAACGACGACTTCCCGTTCCTGCTCGGACACGAGGCGGCCGGCCTCGTCGAGGCCGTCGGTCCGGACGTCTCCTCGGTGGCCGCGGGCGACTTCGTCGTGTTGAACTGGCGCGCGGTCTGCGGGCAGTGCCGGGCATGCCGCCGCGGGCGCCCGTGGTACTGCTTCGCCACCCACAACGCCTCCCAGAAGATGACCCTTGCCGACGGCACCGTCCTCTCGCCCGCCCTCGGCATCGGCGCCTTCGCCGAGAAGACCCTCGTGGCGGCGGGCCAGTGCACGCCGGTGGACCCTGCCGCCCGCCCCGAGGCCGCCGGCCTGCTCGGCTGCGGTGTCATGGCCGGGCTCGGTGCCGCCATGTGGACCGGGCAGGTCGCTCCGGGCGACTCGGTGGCCGTCTTCGGCTGCGGGGGAGTGGGCTGCGCGGCTGTCGCCGGTGCCGTCCTCGCCGGGGCGACGACGGTCATCGGCGTCGACCTCGACCCGCGCAAGCTGGAGCTCGCCGCCTCCTTCGGGGCGACGGCTGTCGTCGACGCGTCGAGGGAGGATCCGGTGGAGGCGGTTCGCCGGCTCACCAGCGGCGTCGGCGCCGACGTCTGCGTCGAGGCCGTCGGCAACCCGAAGGTCTTCGAGCAGGCCTTCTACGCCCGAGACCTCGCCGGCACCGTGGTGCAGGTCGGGGTGCCGACGCCCGAGATGCGGCTCGAGCTGCCGATGATCGACTTCTTCGGACGGGGCGGACGCCTGAAGCCCTCCTGGTACGGCGACTGCCTGCCGAGCCGGGACTTCCCGATGCTGATCGACCACTACCTGCACGGGCGGCTCGACCTCGACCGCTTCGTCTCCGAGACGATCGCGCTCGAGGAGGTGGAGGAGGCGTTCGGGCGCATGGAGCGGGGCGAGGTGCTCCGCTCGGTCGTGGTGTTCGACCGCTAGCGCGCCGCCGGCTCCGCCGGTCCGACCTCGGCGTTCGCGCCACGAGCCGGCTGGTGACCGGCCTCTGCGAGGCGCTCGAGGTACTCGCTGCGCAGCTCCCGCTTGAGCGGCTTCAGCGCGCCCGAGATCGGCAGCGGCTCGGACCGGAACTCGATCGACTTCGGCACCTTGTAGCCGGCGATCGTCGTCCGGGCGTGCTCGCGCAGCTCCTCGACGGAGACCTCGACGCCCTGGCGGGGGACGACGACGGCGTGGACCTCTTCCCCCCAGGTCGGGTGCGGGACGCCGAAGACGGCCACCTCGGCGACGGCGGGATGGGTGCTGAGGGCGTTCTCCACCTCGAGCGAGTAGACGTTCTCGCCACCGGTGACGATCATGTCGTTCAGGCGGTCGACGAGGTAGAGGTAGCCCTCCTCGTCCCGGTAGCCCATGTCGCCGGTGTGGTACCAGCCGTCGCGCATGGCCACCTCGGTCTCCCTCGGCTTGTGCCAGTAGGAGGTGAACAGGTTGCCCGCCCGGGCGCAGACCTCTCCGGTCTCGTGCGGCCCGAGCCGGTTGCCGCCCCGGTCCTCGATGACGATCTCGACGCCGAGCACCGGGCGGCCCGCCGACTGGAGCCGCTCTCCGCCACGGCGGTGGTCCTCGTCGGTGAGCATCGTGAGGACCGACGAGCACTCGGTCATGCCGTAGCCCTGCCAGAGCGCCACGTCGGGGAGGCTCGCACGGATCCGCTCGAGGAGCCCGGCCGGCATGGGCGAGGCACCGTAGACGAGGTCCCTCAGGGAGGCGAGCCGTTCGGCCCGGAACTGCGGGTGATCGAGCATCATGGCGAGCATCGTCGGAACGGCGAGCGTCCAGTCGACGGCGTACTGCTCGATCAGGTCCATCGCCTGGCCGGGCTCGAACAGCGGCTGGATGACCGAGATGCCGCCGATCGCTGGGATGCCGAGGATGGCGGCCATGGAGGCGGCGTGGAACATCGGGATCTGGTGGAGATAGATCCGGTCCTCGTAGAGGTCGACCGTCATCGCGACGTGGTACAGGTTGAGCAGCTCGGCCCGCTGGTCGAGGAGCGCCCCCTTCGGCAGGCCGGTCGTCCCGCCCGTGTACATGAGCACCACCGGGTCGGTCTCCTCCGGCTCGTCGGGGACGACGGGGTGGCCCGACTCGAGCAGCTCCTCGTAGGCGATGTCGTGGGGGTGGTCGCCCCCGCCGATGAGCACGACGCGGTTGAGCGGGAGCGAGTCGCGCACGGGCTCGATCGCCCGGGCGAGGTGGTCGGCGAAGAACTCGTCGACGAAGATCACCCTCGCCTCGGAGTCGGCGAGGATGAGCTGGATCTCGCGGGGGGAGAGGCGGAGGTTGAGCGGGTTGATGACACCGGCCCCGAGGAAGGCGGCGTGGTGCAGCTCGAGGTACTGGTGGCTGTTCACCGACAGCACGGCGAAGGGCTCGTCCTTCGAGAGCCCGAGCTCGCGGTGCATGGCGTCGGCCAGGCGCAGGACGCGGTCCGCGTGGCGGCCGTAGTCGCCGTGGTACTCGCCGTCGTGGAAGCCGACCGTGCTCGCCCTCCGCTCCCAGGTCGGGAGCAGCAGGTGGGTGCCGACGAGCTCGTTCATGAGGCCACTCCTTTCAGCTGCGAGGCCGCCACCTCGAGCGACTCGAGGGTCGCCCGGATCCCGTCGCCGACGAGGCGGACGTCCGGCACCCGCTCGGCATCGGCCAGGCAGCCGAAGGAGAGCTCCCCGTCGTAGGAGAACATGCAGATGCTCAGGTCGAGGTTGCCGGCGAGGGGGACGACGGGGGCGAGGCGCCGGACGCGGGCGCCCATCAGATAACGGCGGTGTGCCGGGCCGGGGACGTTCGTGACGACGGCGTTGGCGAAGGGCTGGTGGTGGGTGAGGCGGGCGATGAGCTCGACGACCGGGGTCGGCCAGCGGTCCGCCGCCGAGAGGAGCGCTGCGATCGCGCCCGCCTGGCCCTCCTCCTTGCGCCGGCGGGTGAGCTGCTGCACCGTCTCGAGCTGGAGCACCTCGTCCGCCATGGCGACGGGCAGCGGGACGAGGAAGAGCGCCACGCGGTTGCCGAGGGCGAGGTGCTCGGCGGCGCCCCGGGTCGAGACCGGCACGGCGACCTGGAAGCGCTCGCCGGGGTCCTGCTCCCGGCTGAGCAGGAGCTGGCGGACCCCACCGGTCACCGCCGTGAGCAGGACGTCGTTCAGCGTGCAGCCGAAGCTGCGGGCGACCGCCTGCGCCGCCTCGAGCGGCCACTCGACATGGTCGTAGGTCCGGGCGTTCGTGACGGGCTCGTTGAGGGCGGTGCGCGGGGCGATGACGTTGCGGCGGATGAGCGAGAGCGAGCCGCTCGTGATCTCGCCGACGCGGAAGACCTGGTCCTTCAGGGCGGGGAGGCGGGAGGGGTGGGCCAGCGCGCCCGCTGCCAGCCGGGCGAGGCGGAACGGCATGCCGGCGAGCGCCAGCGGCACGCCCAGTTCGTCGGCGGCCCCGGCGAGGAGCAGGGGAAGGGTCCCCGGCCGGCCGGGACCGGCCTTCGGGGGCGCGGGCGTGCCCGCCCGGCCACGGCGCCGCCCGGTGGCCGGGTTGTCGTCGGTGAGCAGCATCACGACGTCGACGCCGCTCACCCCGTCCATCATCACGTGGTGGACCTTCTCGACGAGGGCCACGTTCCCGTCGGCCAGGCCGTCCACGACCCACAGCTCCCAGAGCGGGCGCGAGCGGTCGAGGAGACGCATCATGAGCTGGGCGACGAGCTCGCGCAGCTGCTGTTCGGACCCGGGAGGGGGCAGCACGACCTCGTTGACGTGGTTCGCCACCTCGAAGTGGGGGTCGTCGACCCAGATCGGACGGCCGAGCCCGAGCGGTCCGGGGACTGGCCGCTGGCGGAACCGCGGGGCGAGCGAGAGCCGCTCCTCGACGAGGCGGCGCAGGTCCCCGAGGCGGATCCTGCCCTGGCGGTCGCGCAGCGGAGCCGCCTCGAGGTAGGTGAGCGAGCCGATGTGCATCGGCGTCGCCGGGCCCTCGAGGGTGAGGAAGCCGGCGTCGAGCGAGGTGGTGCGCTCGAGGTGGACGAGCTTGTCGACGAGCTTCACGAGCCGGCTCCCTCCGCCTGCGGCGGGCTGCCCGGCCGGCGGTGCGCAGCGCTCCGCCGTGCCGTCGGGCCGTCCAGGACCTCGGCGAAGCCCTCCTCGAGCGAGCGCGCCATGAGCGGGGTGTCGGTGACCGCGGCGGGATCCATGTTCACCCCGACGCACACGCGGTCGAGGTGGGAGACGAGGGCGACGTTGAGGGCGGCGCCGCTCGGCGGGGCGAAGGCGTACTGGCCGACGAGCTTTGCGCCGGCGAGGTAGTAGGGGACCGGGAGGCCGGGGACGTTCGTGGCGACGAAGTCGACGTTCTTCAAGAGCGCACCGAAGACCCGGCTGACGGCCTCGGTCGGGAGCGCGTTCAGCAGGTGGGCGAGGCCGTCGCTCAGCCCGAGGGCGGGGCCCTCCCGCCAGCTGCGGATGATGGCCGAGATGGCCTGGACGGCGAGGGCAGGGCTGTCGTCCGAGGCGAGCACCGGGACGACGAAGCGGACGGGCGTGAAGCGGTTCTGCTCGAGCGGGTCCCCGGGGCGGCGGATGCTGACCGGCAGGGTCATGCGCAGCCGCGAGACGCGTGCGCCCTGCGCCTCGTGGTACCGCCGCAGGCCGGCGACCACCGCTGCCACGAAGGCGTCGTTGAGGGAGCCCCCGGCACGATGGGCGGCCTGGCGGAGCCGGTCGAGGTCGGTGTCGAATGCAGCGAAACGCAGCCGGGTGCTCCGCCGGAGCATGAGGGGGGAGAGCGGCGCTCCGGTCGGGGCGAGCAGGCGGGCCGCCCATCGGGCGGCGTCGAGGAGCTCGCGGGTCGAGCGCACGGGCATCGTGCCGGCCCGGACGACGGTCCGGACGAGGTCGGCCTCGAGGGCGGCGGCGGCCCGCGCGGCGGCGGTGGCCCGGCGAAGGGTCCGGCCGTCGGCGGGGGCGTGCAGCTCTGCTCCCCGCACCGCCGCCACGAGGTCGGCGGCGTCCCGCGAGGCGTCGAGCACCTGCAGGGCGAGCTGCATGCCGCCGAGCCCGTCGGTGACGGCATGGTGGAACTTCTCGACGAGGGCGGCCTGGCCGCCGGAGAGCCCCCTCACCAGAGTGAACTCCCACAGCGGGCGGGTGTGGTCGAATCCCTTCATCGCCTCCCGGGCGGCGAAGTCGAGCACGGCGCCGAGGCCCGGCTCGTCGGGGAGGGAGAGTTGGCGGAGGTGGTAGTCGAGGTCGAACTCCTCGGCCGGAGCCCAGTGCGGCGACCCGACCGGCCAGGCGGGCTCCGCCACGACCTGGCGGAGACGGGGGATCATGTCGACCGCCTCGTCCATGCGACGTCGCAGCCGCGCCCAGTCCGGGGCCCGGTCGAGCAGCGTGACGGCGGTGATGGTCGAGCGCAGCACGGCGTCGCGCTCGATGCGCCAGAGGATCGAGTCGGCCGGCTGCATCAGTGCCGGCGCTCCGCTCATGCTGCCTCCCGGGCGGTGCCCGCCTCCCCGGGGGCGCCGGGGGCGGTCAGCCGGCGCCGGTCCATCGCGGCGAGGCCGAGGCCGAGGATGACGAGCAGCGCTCCGAGGACGGCGGCGGAGATCGGCACGACCTCGGTCACGACCTCGATGCCGGTCAGCTGGCTGTTGGCCGTGTCGACCATCGAGGCCACGCTGGCGGGCGTCTCGGTGTAGGTGAGCTGGTAGACGGCCTGAGGCGGTGCCGAGACGAGCGCCCGGAGCGCCCGGAGGGCGGCCGGCACACCGGGGAGCGAACGGTGTCGGTCGAGCACCGAGACGAGGGTCGAGATGCCGCCGGTCGCCGGCTTGAAGGCGATGCCGTCGACGACGTTCTTCAACTCGATGATCTGGCCCGAGCGCGGTTCGGCGGCGACGAGGCCCGTGCCGTAGGCGTAGTAGTCAAGGCGGACCCGCGAGGCGAGCACCGTCGCCACCCTCGTCGTCTCGGCGGGGGTGAGCACCGGGGCGAGGACCCTCGTGAGGGCGGGGACCGAGATTCCGGCCGCCGCCAGCCCCGCTTCGATGCGGGCGGGTGGCACCGTCATCGGCAGGCCCTGGGCAGCGAGGTTGGCGCGCTCGTAGGACGCGACCGGCGTCATGGGGAGGGTCCCCGAGAACCACTGCACCGGCAAGCCGTCGAGCGTCGCCGGCTGGTGCCCGTCGGCGAGGGGGACGAGGGGATAGGTCGTCCCGGTCTCCGGCTTGAAGATGCGAAGGCCGCTCGAGTCCGGCCCGAGGTTCATCGGCAGGGTGATGTAGTAGCTGCCGGCGACGGCCCCCGGGTTGGCCGGGGCGAAGGTGTAGGCCTGGTCGCTCGAGACGTTCTCCATCGTCCGGCGGTCGAGGGCGTAACGGTTGTGCTCGCTGACCGACCGGCCGCCGAAGCTGAGGGCCAGCTGTTCGTCGACGACGGCGACACTGGAGGTGCTCGCCGAGGGCACGGCTGCGATGTGGCGGCGCACCGTGAGCGGTGCGCTGGAGGCCGACGGCAGCGTCCGGCCGGTCGCCTGGTCGACGAAGGTGACGAAGTGGCCGTCGTAGTGCAGCACGGCGTCGGTCGAGAGCGGGAACTTGACGAGAGCCGGTACGGCAAGCAGGCTCCAGAGCCCGGCGCCGACCAGCAGAACGCCGCCCGCGACGACCAGTGAGATCCTGCTCGGTCGCATCTGTCCTCCTCCCCGGCGCGTCCTCGCTGCCTCGGGCGAGCGCCGTGGTGCTCGTGTCCTGACCCATGCTCGACCGCCGGTGCCGGCTCGCCCAGGGCCGAAGGACCTGAGCGCGGGGGAGGACGGCTAGCTTCGCCGGATGATCGAGCTCCTGGACCACATCGGGCACCTGTCGACCTCCGGGGTCTTCTCGCTCGACGGCGAGGACTTCGAAGTGGAGAACAACGTCTTCCTCGTCGGCTCCGACGAGGAGGTGCTCGTCGTCGACGCGCCCCACCGCCCGGACGAGATCGCCGCCGCGGTGGGAGGCCGCCGCGTGGTCGCCATCGTCGCCACCCACGGCCACAACGACCACGTGAACGCGGCCGTCCCCCTCGCCCGGGAGCTCGGGGCCCCCGTGCTCTTGCACCCGGCCGACCTGCCGCTGTGGGCCATGACCTACCCGTCGGGACCCGACCCCGACGGCGAGCTCCTCGGCGGCTCGGTCCTCCGGGCCGGGGGCGTCGAGCTCGAGGTGCTGCACACACCCGGGCACACGCCCGGCGGCTGCTGCCTGCACCTGCGCGCCTCGAAGGTGCTCTTCTCCGGCGACACCTTGTTCCGTGGAGGGCCGGGCGCGACCGGTCGCAGCTTCTCGGACTTCCCGACCATCATCGAGTCGATCCGCTCACGCCTGCTCGTCCTGCCCGGGGAGACGAGGGTCCTCACCGGCCACGGCGAGGAGACGACGATCGGCGAGGAGGCGCCCCATCTCGAGGAGTGGGTGGCGCGGGGGTACTGACACGAGCCGGTGGGGGGCCGCTCAGTGCGAGTCGAAGGTCCGCTTCCAGGAGTCGCTCGGGTCGGGCTCGAACTCCCTGCTGTCATGGCGGGGGTTCGCCTCGCGGCCGTGGAGGTGGCTCACGACGTCGACCACGCCGGGGACCTCGCGGGCGAGGGCGACGACGACGCCGGCGTCGGACTGGTAGCGAAGATCGCCCTGCAGGACGACGACGCCGTCGGAGACCGAGCAGGAGATGGAGCCGTCCTCGGGCCTCTCGGCGCTCTCGTGCAGCAGCCGGCGGACCTCGGCGCAGATCTCGGCGTCGGGGCGGTCGTAGACGCTGAGCAGGTCGTGGCGGGAGACGATGCCGACGAGCACCCCGTGCTCGACCACCGGCAGCCGCTTGACTTTCTCGCGCAGCATCCGGCGGGCGGCAACGCGGACGTCCTCGTCGGGTGAGCAGGTGACCGGGTCGCGCGTCATCAAGTCGGCCGCCGTCGCCGCCTCGGCCTTGGAGAGCCACTCCTTGGACGAGCCGGAGAGCACCTCGAACATGGCGGCGATGCCCCGGTGGTGGACGGCGGGGAAGGCTTCCTTCGAGATCAGGTCCGCCTCGGTCACGATGCCGACGAGGTGGCTCTCGTCGTCGACGACCGGGATCGAGCTCACCCCGGCGCGGACCAGGCGCTCGACGACGTCCTTGTAGGGCGTGCCGGCGCCGGCGGTCTCGACCTTGCTCGTCATCACCTGCGCGACCTTCATCGCCGCCTCCTTGGTGTCGACACTCCCAGCATCGGGCCGCCGCGCCCGCCGGGCCAGGGCCGAAGGTCACCAAGCCCGGCGCCTCGTTGACACAGCGGGTCGCCGGCGCAACGATGGTCGGACGCCGGAACAGGCCGGTACCGAGGGGCAGGCTGGGGACCGAACGAGGTGTCGTCCAAGGACCAGTTGGCGACGGTGCGCCACATCGCCGGTCTGCTCGCGGCCGCCGACGGCGTCGCCGAGGTGGCCGGGGCGATGGTGCGGGTCGCCTGCGACCTGCTCGGAGCCTCCGGCGCGGCGGTCGGGGTCCTCGAGGGCACGGGGAGGATGCGCCTGCTGGCGGCGGCCGGACCCCCGCCCGCCCCGGACCCGTCCCCCTGGCCCGGGTTGGCAGGAGGCGGAGGCGGCCCGCTCGACGAGGCGCTCGCCGCCGGTGTCCCGTTCGTGTGGCCGCCGTCGGCGGACGGGGGCGTGGCGGCCGAACCGGTGCTCGGCGATCAGCCCTCGTGGGTCGTGCTCCCCCTCGTCGCCAGAGGGAGCATGACCGGCGTGCTGTCGCTCGGCTACGTCACGCCACAGACGATCCCGCCCGAGCGGCTCCTGCTGCTCGAGGTCGTCGCCCACCAGTGCACCGCCGTTCTCGACGCCGCGCTCGTCGTCGAGGCCGAGCGGCAGGAGCGGGAGATCCTGGCCCTGCTCGGCGAGGGGACGAGGCTGATGGTGAGCGAGATCGACCCGGACGAGATCGTCTCGCGCCTCGCCACCCTGGCGGTGCCGCGGCTCGCGCCGTGGTGCGCCGTGTACGTCCTCGAAGGCGAGGAGCTGCGCCGGGTCGCCCTCGCGGTCAGCGAGGAGAACCCGCTCGTGGCGACGCTCCGGTCGTTCTCGCGTGTGCCGGTGGCGGCCTCGTCGCTGCTGGCGGCGGCCTTCCGGAGCGGACAGGTCCAGGTGATCAGCCGCGTCACCGCAGAGATCGCCGCCGCCGCCTATCCGGCTCTCGAGCCCGAGCCCCTGCTCGCCGCCGCCGAGCAGGGGCAGTGGTCGGCCCTCGCCGTCCCGGTGAAGGCGGCCGGAAGCGTCGTCGGGGTGATGAGCCTCGTGTCGGACCGTTGGCGGGACGCTCCGGGACCGGCGCTCCTCCACGCGGCGGAGGGTCTCGCCGCCAGAGCCGGCATCGCGCTCGCCAACGCCGATCGGTTCCGGGCCGAGCAGCGGATCGCCGAGCTGCTCACGAGGGCCCTGCTTCCGACCGGGGAGGTCCGGCTGGAGGACTTCGAGACCGCCGCCCGCTACCTCCCGGCGGGAAGCCCCGTCGCCGGCGACTGGTTCGAGCTGCTCCCGATCGGCGACGGCCGCTTCCTCGTCGGCGTCGGTGACTCGGCCGGCCACGGCATCGAGGCGGCGTCGCTCATGGCCGAGCTGCGCAGCGCCGCCCGCGCCTTCGCCGTCGGCGGCGACGGGCCCCGCGAGCTGCTCTGCGGCCTCGACCGGTTGATCGCGACCACCTCGGCCGACGCCCTCGCGACCGCCCTCTACGGCATCCTCGACGTGGCGACCGGCACGGTGACCTGGTCGTCGGCAGGCCACCTCCCGCCCCTCGCGTTCGGCCCGGAGGGCGCCGGCTACCTCGCGACCCGCCGGGCGCCGCCGCTCGGGTGCAGGTCGGTCGGCGAGCTCGGCGAGGACGTCGTCGCCTTGGCGCCCGGCTCGGGGCTCGTGCTGTTCACCGACGGCGTCGTCGAGCGCCGGCGGGGGGAGATCGACGCCCGGCTCGAGGCGCTGCGCACCCTCGTCGAGGAGAGCTGGGACCAGGCCGCCGACGCGCTGGCGGACGCCATCATCGGGCAGCTGTGCGAGGCGCCCGAGGACGACTGCTGCCTCGTGGTGCTGAAGCGGCTCTGACAGCCGCCTGACGTCGCCCGCAGCGGCGGTGACTCACCGGTCCGGCGTGAAGGAGTGCTGACCCTCCGGGCACCGCTGCGCCCCGAGGGGAGGCATGACGCGAGAGCGGGAGGGGGTATCGGGCTAGCGATGCAGTCGCTTGTCGGAGGCCGCTCGCCACAGCCGGAGCGGGAGGAGGCCGAGCAGTGGCGCTCTACGCCCGAGAGAGGCACGGTCCTCGAGGTCGAACGCGGCGGCGTAGCGGCGGGCGGAGTCGGCGTCGGGATAGTGCTTCGAGCCCCCGGCGCCGCATCCCCGCTCGCAGACCCATCTCATTTCGGCTCCCTCAGAGGAGAAGCGGAAGCGGTGACCGAGCACCGTGCAGGACCACATCTGTGGGTTCACCCTAGGAGGGATCCATGACGACCGTGACGGCGGTGACGAATGAGGCGAGGGTGATCGAGACGGCGATCCCCGCCCGCCTCGACCGTCTGCCGTGGGCGCGCTTCCACTGGCGCATCATCGGCGGACTCGGGACCTGCTGGATCCTCGACGGACTCGAGGTCACGATCGTCGGCGCCATCAGCGCCGTCCTCGTGCAAAAGGGGGCCGGCGTGGGGCTCACGACGGCAGACATCGGCTTCGCGGCTGCCATGTACGTCCTCGGGGCGTGCGCCGGCGCGCTCGTGTTCGGTCAGCTGACGGACCGCTTCGGTCGCAAGCGGCTGTTCATGCTGACGCTCGGGCTCTACATCCTCGCCACCGCCGGGACCGCCTTCTCCTTCGCACCGTGGTACTTCTTCCTCTTCCGGGCGCTCACGGGGGCCGGCATCGGTGGGGAGTACGCCGCCATCAACTCCGCCATCGACGAGCTGATCCCGGCCCGGGCACGGGGGAGGGTCGACCTCGGCATCAACGGCTCCTACTGGGCGGGAGCAGCGGCGGGCTCGGCGGTCGTGCTGTTCTTCCTCTCCTCCATCTTCCCGGTGGACATCGGCTGGCGGCTCTCGTTCGGGCTCGGCGTCGTCCTCGGGCTCGGCGTGCTGCTCGTCCGGCGCAACGTGCCCGAGAGCCCGCGGTGGCTCTTCATCCACGGACGGGACGAGGAGGCCGAGACGCTCGTCGACTCGATCGAGCGCGAGGTGAGCGAGACGACCGGCGAGCGCCTCGACGAGGTCGGCGACACCATCACCGTCACAGAGCGCAGGGCGATCCCCTTCCGGGAGATCGCCGGGACGGCCTTCAAGAAGTACCCGAAGCGCTCGGTGCTGGCGATCGCCCTCTTTGTCGGTCAGGCCTTCTTGTACAACGCCGTGACGTTCAACCTCGGCACGCTCATGTCGACGTTCTTCCATGTGGCGGCGAGCGTCGTGCCGGTGTTCACCATCATCTACGCCCTGTCGAACCTGGCCGGACCGCTCAGCCTCGGCCGCCTGTTCGACACCGTCGGGCGCAAGACCATGATCACGGCCACCTATGCCGGCTCCGCCGTCCTGGCGGTCCTGCTCGCCCTGCTCTTCCTCGGGCAGGGCGTGCTCGGGCCGTGGAGCTTCATCGTCGTGGTCATGGCGGTCTTCTTCCTCGCCTCGACCGGTGCCAGCGCCGCCTACCTCACCGCCTCGGAGATCTTCCCGATGGAGACGAGGGCGCTCGCGATCGCCTTCTTCTACTCCGTCGGCACCGCCGTCGGTGGCATCAGCGGCCCCGTGCTCTTCGGCAACCTCATCGCGAGCGGCAGCCGGACCGAGGTGGCCGTCGGGTTCCTCATCGGTGCCGGCGTGATGGCGGTCGGCGCGCTGGCCGAGATCCTCTTCGGCGTGGCCGCCGAGCAGACCCCGCTCGAGGAGATCGCCCGCCCGCTCAGTGCCACCGACGGGCGGCACGCCCGCAACGGGCGGTTCCGGCCGGGCCGCGGGACCTACTCCGGCACCCTGCCGGTGGTCGGCTCGCCGACGCCAGGGCGGCGCTCCGCCCTTGCCCACCAGCGCGCCGCCATCGCGGCGGCGCTCGCCGAGCACGGCCCCACCGCCCGGAACCGCCTGTTCGAGCTGGTCGGCGCCCGCCACTGGGGTCCCGGCGTCTTCGCCGAGGCGCTCCGCCAGTCGCTGCTCGAGGGCTCTGCCTTCCGCCTGGCGAGAGGGCTCTACGCCCCCGGTCCGACACGCGACGAGCCCGTGAGGCGGCCGCAGGAGGGGCGCCGGCCGGCCTGAGCACGCTCGGAGAGGACGCCCGGCTCGAGGGCCGCGCGAGGATGGCCCCGTGAGCCGACCGGTGGCCGACCTCGTCGCACGGGTGGAGGAGGCGGTCCGGGAGGTGAGCAGCTCGCTGCTCGAGCCGCGGGCGGGTGTCCTCGCGGCTGACGAGGTACGGGCGAAGTCGCCCGGCGAGATCGTCACCGTCGCCGACCTCGAGGCGGAGGCCGAGCTCGGGTCGCGGCTGGCGGCGCTCTGGCCGGGGACGCCGGTCGTCGGCGAGGAGGCCTGCGCGAGAGCTCCCTGCTTGCTGGGCGCCCTGTCGTCCGAGCGGGCCTGGCTCCTCGACCCGCTGGACGGCACCACCAACTTCGTCGCCGGCCGGGGAGAGTGGGCCGTCATGGTAGCCCTCCTCGAGCGCGGGCTCCCGGTGGCCTCGTGGATCTGGCTCGCCACCCGCCGGAGGATGTACGTCGCCGAGCGCGGCCAGGGCGCCAGCCGGGACGGCCTCTCCCTCCGCCGGCCGCCGCCGGGGCGGTCGGCCGCCGAGCTTTGCGGGAGGGTGCTCACCGGCTTCGTCGATCCCCCTGCGGCGGCCGAGTTGGCCGCCAACGGGAGGCGCTTCGCCCGTGTCGGCCCCGGGAGCAGGTGCGCCGGAGCGGACTACCCGGCGGTTGCCGAGGGCGACGAGGACTTCGTCTTCTACTGGCGCACCCTTGCCTGGGACCATGCGCCCGGAGCCCTGCTCGTCGAGGAGGCCGGTGGCGCCGTCCGACGGCTCGACGGCGCCCGTTACCTCCCGGGCGATGCCGCCGAGGGTCTGCTCGTGGCGGCCGACGAGACGAGCTGGGAGGTCGCCCGCGAGGCCCTCCTCGGCCCCCGCTCCACGCCGGCAGGACCGTCGGCCAGCCGCGGCAGGCCGGGGGAACCGCCCTCGGGGGCCGTGCCGGCTCGCCCCCCCTTGCCGGCGGCGCCGACCGGAGAGGATCAGGGCGCGGCCTGAAGCCCCCGGCGCAGGGCGTCTCCCACCTCGGACAGGCGCTGCCGGCGCTCGACGAGGCTGACCCTGAAATGAGCGTTGTCGGTGTCGGCGATCTCGTGGCTCAGCTCGCCGAGCGCTCCGTCGATCAAGCTGGAGAGCTCGCGCGCCTGCTCCTCGGTGAGCGTCAGATCCATCGTCCTCCTCCTTTCCGACTCGGACGGTACCGCCGCCCGGGGGGCCTCGGGGTGCCCCGGGCACAAAAGGGGACTTTCAGCCCTTCCGGGGGCCCCGCCCCTCTGGCAGAAGGGAGGGAGACGAGAGGAGAGCCATGTTCGCATCACCAGGCGACCGCTTGGTCGTAAAGGGGCATCACGTCGGCGAGCCCGACCGGGACTGCGAGATCCTCGAAGTGCACTCCGCCGATGGAGGCCCGCCCTATCTCGTCCGCTGGTCGGACGACGGGCACGAGGGGCTGTTCTTCCCCGGCAGCGACGCCGTCATCGAGCACTACCCGGCCGGGGTCGAGGCGCATCACGCCTGAGAGGGCCCGGGCGACGGGTCTTCCGGGCGCGCCTCCACCGGCGCGGCGGCCCGGCCGGAGGCGGAAGGCTCGCCCGCTCCTCTCGAGCGGGGCGGCGTTGCTGGCCGCCTCGCTGGCGGTGGCCGCCTGCGGAGGAGGCGGTGGAGCGGCCGGGACGGCGCCGCACCACAGCCTCCCGGCGACGACCGCTCCGCCGGCCACGGCTCCGACCACCACGACCAGCCCGCCGACGACGACCAGCCCGCCGACGACGACCAGCCCGGGCGTCCCGACCACGACGACGGCACCCGAGCCGGCCGCGACGCTCTCGATCGGCTCGAGCGGCCCGGCGGTGCTCGCACTGCAGGAGCGGCTCTCGGCGCTCCACTACTGGCTCGGGACGCCCGACGGACACTTCGGCGACGCGACCGAGCAGGCCGTCTACGCCCTCCAGAAGGTGGCCGGACTGGCCACCGACGGCGTCGTCGGGCCGGCCACCACGGCCGCACTCGCCTCCGGCGTCGTCGCCCGGCCCCGCTCCGAGAACGGCTCGGGGGTGCAGGTCGACCTGCACCGCGGCGTGCTCATGATCGTCAGGGACGGGGCCCTCCTCGCCGCCCTCAACACCTCGACGGGCGGCGGCTACGTCTACTACGACAACGGCGTGGCGGCGGTCGCCGTCACCCCCGTCGGCCAGTTCCGGGTCGAGCGGGAGGTGGACGGCCTCGTCGTGAGCTCGCTCGGCGAGCTCTGGAGGCCGAAGTACTTCTACTCGGGCTACGCCGTCCACGGCGAGTCCTACGTGCCGCCCGAGCCGGTCTCCCACGGCTGCGTGCGCGTGAGCGTCGAGGCGATGGACTGGATCTGGGAGAGGGGGCTGATGCCCGTCGGCTCGAGCGTGTGGATCTACTGAGGCCGGAGCGGAAGGGCCGCCCGGCGGACAAGGAGGAGAGCGTGGAAGGCTTCGACGACTACGGATACGACGACGGGTTGCCCGACCCCGTCGCCCGGGCGCGCGACGAGCTGCTCGCCTCGCCGGTGACGCGGGTCATGACGGCCCCGGCGGAATTCGCCGACCCGGAGCTCACCCTGCGGGAGACGGCCGGGGCGATGGTCGCCCACGGGCTCGGTTCCCTCATCCTGCTGCGAGGCGACGGCCCCTCGGCGATCATCACCGAGCGCGACGTCGTGGCGGCCGTGGCGGACGGCGTCAACCCCGAGCTCGCCTGGGCAGCCGACGTCGCCTCGGAGGAGGTCATCGCCCTCGAGCCCACTGACACCGTGCAGGAGGCCGTCGAGCAGATGGCGGTGCACGGCGTCCACCACCTGCCGGTCCGCCGGGACGGCACGGTCATCGGGGTCGTGAGCGTGAGCGACCTCGTGGTGGCCTTGACGACCGAGAACCTCGCGGCGCCCTCCCGCCAGGCTGCTGGGGAGTGAGGCCGGCGCCGGCGCCGTCCTGCCCGGGGCGGGCCGAGCCCGCGTCGCAAGCAGGGACGGGTGGAGACGGCGCTCGGTTCGGTATGAGCACGACGGCGACGACGGCGCCGGCAGCGACCACCCCGGCGCCGGTGAGGAGCGCGAGGTCGAGCCCGCTCACGAAGGCCTGCCTGGCGACGGCGGCGAGGGCGGCACCGAGGCGGCCCCCGACGTGGCCGGCGACGGCGAGCGCGCCGCCGAGGGACCCGGTGATGAGCTCGAGGAGCGGTTTCGGCACGTGGTGGCGGACGAGCAGCGGTGTCAGCCGGCTCTGGTAGCGGGTGTTGAGGAGGCTGCCGAGGACCGCGACACCGAGCGCCGCGCCGGTCTGGAGGGCTGCGCTGTTGGTGGCCGCGCCCACCCCTGCCTGCTCGAGGGGCAGGGAGCCCATCACCGAGTCGGTGCAGGGGGCGAAGGCGAGGCCCGTGCCGAGGCCCATGAGGACGAAGCCGGGCAGGACGTCGCCGTAGCTGCCGTGGGCGCTCACCCGGCTGGCGAGGAACAACCCGGCGGCGATCATCGACATCCCCGTGAAGACCACCGGCTTGGTCCCGACACGACGCACGGCCACCATCGACAGCGGGGCTGCCACGAGCAGGATGCAGGCGATCGGAGCGATGCGGAGCCCCGTCTGCAGGGCGCTGTAGCCGAGCGAGAACTGCAGGTACTGGGTGAGCACGAACAGCGAGCCCATGAGGGCGAAGATGACGAGGGCCATCGCCCCCATGGCGGCGGAGAACCGTCGGGAGGAGAAGAAGGAGAGCTCGAGCATCGGGTGGCTCGAGCGGCGCTCGAACAGCACGAAGCCGGCCAGCACGGCGAGCCCGAGCGCGATCGCCCCGAGCACGACGGGCGAGGACCACGAGCGTGTCGGCGCCTCGATGACGCCCCAGAGCAGGAGCGCCATCCCGGCCGTCGACAGGACGGCGCCGAGCGGGTCGGGCGGCTTGCTCGCCGGGTCCTTGGACGAGGGGAGGACGGCGGCCCCGAGCACGAGCCCGGCGAGCGCGATCGGGACGTTCACGAGGAAGACCGAACCCCACCAGTAGTGGGCGAGCAGCCAGCCGCCGGCCACAGGCCCGATCGCCACGCCGAGCCCGGTCGTCCCCGACCAGATCCCGATCGCCCGCTCCCGCTCCGCCGGCTCGGGGAAGAGGTTGATGAGGATCGACAGGGTCGAGGGCATGATGGCGGCCGCCCCGACGCCCATGACGGCGCGGGCCGCGATGAGCGAGCCGGCCGTCGTGCAGAAGGCCGAGGCCGCCGAGCCGGCGGCGAAGACGGCGAGCCCCCCGAGGAAGACCGGCTTTCGCCCGATGCGGTCGCCGAGGCTCCCGAGGGTGAGCAGGAAGCCGGCGAAGACGACGACGTAGGAGTCGACCACCCACTGCAGCTCGCTCGTCGAGGCGTGCAGGTCCCGCACGATGGTCGGGAGGGCGACGTTCAAGATGGTGTTGTCGAGGCTCACCACGAGCAGGCTCACGCAGAGCACGGCGAGGCCGACGCCCCGCCAGCGGTGCCGGGCGCCCGGGACAAGGGAGCCGCTCGGAGCTGTCTCGCCGGCCTCGGGGCGGGCCCGGGCGGGCCCGCCGGGGGAGCTCACCGGCGGTACCAGGGCGCCTGGGGCGGCGCCTTGACGGCCAGCCACGGCTTTCTTACCCTGTGGTACGGCCTGTGGGGGGTCGTCGAAGTCATAGGACGCCTGACACTATGAGACCTGACCTGGCGGCATCGTCTCCGAGTCCCTCTCGCGGACCGGAGAAGGGTGGCGGCTCCGCGGTTCCCTCGATGCCCGAGGACCTGCTCACGCCCCTGCTCGCCCTCATGCCGGACGCCGCCCTGGCGGTCGATCGCGAGGGCCGCGTCGTGGCGGCCAACGTCCCGGCGCACATGCTGTTCGGCTACGACGCCGGTGGGCTGGTCGGCCTGTCCGTCGACGACCTCGTGCCCGGGCAGTTGCGGGAGCGGCACCGGCGCCACCGCGGCTCCTACCTCGGCCACCCCCAGCGCCGGCCGATGGGCCAGAACCTCGACCTGGCAGGGCGGCGGCGGGACGGGAGCGAGATGCCGGTCGACATCAGCCTCGCCCCGGTGGACGCCTCCGGCGAGCTGCTCGTGCTGGCTGCCATCCGCGACCTGAGCGACCGCCACGCCGCCTCGGCCGCCCAGGCGGAGCTCGCCTCGATCATCCGGTCCTCGCTGGACGCCATCGTCTCGATGAACCTGGAGGGGGAGATCACGACCTGGAACGAGGGTGCGGAGGATCTCTTCGGCTACACCGCCGACGAGATGCTCGGACGGCACCTCACGGTCCTCGTCCCCCCGGAGTCGCTGGCGGATCTCGACCACCTGCTCCGTCTCGCCCACGAGGACGTCTCCCGGGGTGCCGTCGACACGCGGTGGTTGAGCCGGACGGGGAGCGAGATCGACGTCGCCGTCTCCATCTCCCCGATCTACGGCCCCGAGGAGCGCCTCGACGGCTACTCTGCCTTCGCCCGCGACGTCCGCGACCGCAAGGCGGCCGAGGACGAGCTCCGGCGGGCGCTCGAGGAGGAGGAGCGCCTCGAGCGTCAGCACGCCGCCATGGCCGAGATCCGCCTGGCACTGCTGTCGGGGAGCTCCCTCTCCGAGGCCCTCTCGCTCGTCTGCGAGCGGGCGTCGGCCATCCTCGAGGCGACCGCGGCCGCCATCACCGTGCGGGAGGGGGACGAGCTGCAGGTGGCGGCCGGCGTCGGCCCGCTGGGGGTCCTCGTCGGGACGAGGCTGCCCTCCGGCGGCCTCTTCGTCGACCGGGTCGTCGAGAGCGGCTCGCACCAGCAGGCCGAGCGACTGAAGGAGGCGACCTCGACCGTGCTCGAGGGTGTCGCCGCCGACGGCCCGGCCCTCGGCGTCCCCGTCCTCGTCGGGGGTGTCGTGCGGGCGGCGCTCGTCCTCGTGAGGGCCGACAAGGGCGAGGCCTTCGGGCAGTCCGAGGTCGTTGCCGCCGAGTCGCTCGCCGCCCAGGCGGCCCTCGCGTTCGAGCTCGAGCGGGCCCGGGGGGACCGCGAGCGGATGATGCTGGCCAACGACCGGGAGCGGATCGCCCGCGACCTGCACGACCACGTGATCCAGGAGCTCTTCGCCACCGGGATGGCGCTGCAGTCCACCATCCCCTTCGCCGAGAGCGAGCAGCTGCGCGAGCGGATCTCGGCCGCCATCGACGGCCTCGACGACACCATCCGCGAGATCCGCAACACGATCTACGGGTTGTCGGCCTCGCAGACCACCGACCGGCAGCTGCGAAACAA
>JAKACF010000163.1 GCA_021821585.1 Actinomycetes bacterium | reverse complement strand
TCCCGGGCGCAACGTCGAGATCGAGCGCCACCTGTACGAGGAGCGCCATGCCGCCGTCACGGAGTACGTGCGGGCGAACGGCATCGACCGCCTCGAGGTGGGATCGGAGCGCGACCGCGTCTGCGTGGTCTCGGCCGGCAAGAGCTACGCCGACGTCCGGGAGGCACTGGCGGGTCTCCGGGTCGGCGACGAGGCGCTCCGCCGCGCCGGCATCCGCCTCGTCCACGTCGGGCTCGTCTACCCGCTCGACGCGGCGAGCGTGCGCGGGCTCGTCGGCGGGGCCGAACGGGTGATCGTGGTCGAGGAGAAGCGGGGCTTTCTCGAGGACCAGGTGCGGGCCGCCCTGCTGGATCTCGGACGTCCCGTCGAGGTGGTCGGCAAGCGGGACGCCTCCGGTCGGCCCCTGTTCCCGGTCCAGGGAGGCATGGATCCCGATGCGGTCGCCGAACGCCTCGGGCCACTGCTCGTCGGGCTGCTCGGCGAGCCCGAGCGCGCCGCGGTCGAGCGGCGGCTGGAGGAGCTCGCTCACGCCCGCCGCCGGGCGGACTCCCCCCTCGTCGTCCGGACGCCCAACTACTGCTCGGGCTGTCCGCACAGCACCTCGACTCGGCTCGCTCCCGGGCAGGTCGCCTGGGGGAGCCCCGGCTGCCACAGCTTCGCGTCGGTGATCGAGCAGCCGGAGCGGCACATCGAGGCGATGACGCAGCTCGGGGGCGAGGGACTTCCCTGGATCGGTCTGTCGCCCTTCACCGACCGGCGCCACATCGTCCAGAACGTCGGGGACGGGTCGCTGTTCCACTCGAGCTACCTGAACATCCGGTTCTGCGTCGCCGCCGGTGTCGACATCACCTTCAAGGTCCTCTTCAACGGTTTCGTCGCCAACACCGGCGCCCAGGAGGCGGTCGGGGGGAAGAGCGTCGTGGACCTGGCACGCCTGCTCGCCCTGGAGGGGGTGACCCGTGTCGCCGTCGTCACCAAGACGCCGCGCACCTACCGCCGGGCGCGGCTCCCCGGGTCCGTGACGCTGCACCCGGTCTCCGACATCGAGCGGGTCGGCGCCGAGCTGGCGGCGCTCGGGGGAGTGACCGTCCTCGTCTACGACGAGACGTGCGCCAACGAGCGCCGCCGCCGTCAAAAGCGCGGCCTGCTCGCGCCGCCGGATCGCTTCGTGCTCATCAACGAGCGCGTCTGTGAGGGCTGCGGGGACTGCGGGCGCGTCTCGAACTGCATGTCGCTCGAGGAGGTCGAGACCGGTCTCGGACCGAAGACGAGGATCCATGCCTCGTCCTGCAACCAGGACTTCTCGTGCCTCGCCGGCAACTGCCCGGCCTTCGCGACGGTGAGGACTGCGACCGGCACCGGCTACGCGCCTCGCCGGGCCCCTGAGCTCGACGGGCTCGAGCTGCCGGAACCCGCCGTCAAGGTCCGGCCGGAGGGCCCCTACCGCGTCGTGATCCCCGGGGTCGGCGGCACCGGTGTCATCACCATCAACGCGGTGCTCGCCACGGCGTTCGCCCACGACGGCTGGCAGTTGTGGAGCTACGACCAGACCGGTGCCGCCCAGAAGTGGGGACCGGTGCTCTCGAGTCTCGTGCTCACCCCGCCGGGCCACCCGTTCGTCCACCGGGGATCCCCTGCCGGGCGCGCCGACCTGTACCTCGCCTTCGACCCGGTGAGCGCCACCGCTCCCGCCAACCTCGAGCGCTGCGACCCCGCCCGGACAGCCGCGGTGGTGAACACGACCCCGTTCGCCACGGGGGAGATGGTGCGCGACGTGGCCGTCCGGCCCTCGAAGGACGCGCTCGTCGCGGCGATCGGGCGCCGGGTCGACGAGCGGCGTCTCGTCCCCGTCGCCGCCCGCCAGCTCGCAGAGGCCTTTCTCGGCAACCATCAGATGGCCAACGTCGTGGCGGTCGGCGCTGCCTACCAGGCCGGCATGCTGCCCGTCAGGGCCGAGAGCATCGAGGCGGCGCTGGGCCTGAACGGGGTCGCGGTCGAGGAGAACCGGCGGGCCTTCCGCCTCGGGCGGTGGTGGGTCCACGACCCGGCCGCCGTGTCGGCGGCGCTGGCCGACCGCATGCCGTCCGACCCGTTCGGCCCGGGTGCGCCCCCCGGCGCGCTGGGCAGCCGGCACCAGCAGCGCCAGGCTGCCTCGCTCCTGGCGGGCGTCGACCTCGACGACGCGACCCGGGCGGTCGTCGAGCCGCGGGCGCTCGACCTCGTCGGCTACCAGGGACCGAGGTGGGCGAGCCGGTACGTGGACTTCGTAGCCGGCGTCGCCGAGCGGACGCGGACGCACGGCCTGGCCGACAGCGGGGTTGCGGCAGCCGTCGCCGTCTCGCTGCACAAGCTCATGAGCTACAAGGACGAGTACGAGGTCGCCCGTCTCTACCGCGACCCGTCGTGGAAGCGGCATGTCTCGTCGACCTTCGAGACCCCGGTCTCGGTCTCGCTGCACCTGCACCCACCGGTGCTCCGGCGGCTCGGCCTGCGGCGCAAGATCGCGCTCGGACCGTGGTCCGCACCTGCGCTGGCGCTGCTCACGAGGATGCGAGTCGTGCGGGGAACGCCGTTCGACCCCTTCGGCGCGACGCCCCACCGCCGGGAGGAGCGCGCTCTCATCTCCTGGTACCGGGAGCTCGTCTCCGACGCTCTCGAGAGGCTGCCCGGCGCGGGCAGCGGCGATCCCGGCCTCGACGCGCCCTCCGCCGACGCGGCCGTCCTGCTCGAGATCGCGCGGTTGCCGGAGGCGATCCGGGGCTACGACGACCTGAAGCACTCCCGCGCCGAGACGGCGCGGCACCGGGGGGCTGAGCTGCTCGGGAGCCTCGCGAGCGCGGCACGACGTCCTGTCGCCACGCGGCCGGACCGGTGGGAGGGCTGAAGATGGCGGAGCTGTTCGGATGACGACCGCTCCGCCACCTCGGAGCCGCCCCGGCGGTGTCGTCGGACCACGGCCGCCAGGGCGACGGGCGACGGCCCGCCACCAGGCCCGTGGTGTCGCCACCCGGGCGGGTGCCGGGACGGGTGGGGTCCTGCCGGCGTAGCCGGCCTGAAGAGGAGGTGCGCACGTTGCACACGATGGGTGACCCGATCGAGAGGGGATATCTGACAGCACCCGACGCCGTGTCGGTCGTCTGCGGCGAGGAGCGCCTCACATATGCGGAGACGTGGTCCCGCTGCCGCCGGCTCGCCGGGCACCTGAGCGCGCTCGGGCTGCACAAGGGCGACCGCGTGGCGGTCGTCGCGGCGAACTGCCACCGCTACGTCGAGGCGTACCAGGCGATCCCGGCCGCCGGTTTCGTGATCGTGCCGCTCAACACGCGCTCGAGCGAGGCGGACCTGCAATTCGCCAGCACCGACTCGGGCGCCCGGGTGCTGCTGACCGACATGCCGCCGCGACCCTACGAGGAGCTGTTCGAGCATGTCGTCCGGCTGCCCGACGCCTACGAGGAGGCAATTGCCGGGGTGGAGGAGGTGGAGCTCGGCAGCACCGCCGGCGTCGAGGAGAGCGACCTTGCCGGGATCTTCTACACGAGCGGGACCACGGGCAAGGCCAAAGGGGTCATGCTCACCCATCGCAACCTCGTCGCCAACGCATGGACGGCGCTCACCTGGGCGCGGCTCCGGGCCGACGACCGGTGGCTGCTCATGGCACCGATGTTCCACGCCGCGGGCACCTGTGCCGTGCTGGCGAACAGCTGGATGGGGGCGACACAGGTGGTGCTGCCGGTCTTCGACCCGGACCGCGCCCTCGACCTCATCGAGGCAGAGCAGGTGACGGCCACGCTGGCCGTGCCGACGATGCTGATCGCCATGATCGAGGCGCAGCTCAGCCGGCAGCGGGACGTCTCGAGCCTGCGCCTGCTCAGCCACGGTGCGGCGCCGATCGGCACCGAGGTGCTCCGCCGGGCGCACAAGGTCTTCCCCGACTCGGAGTTGCTCCATCTCTACGGGACGACGGAGACGGCCCCGATCGCCTCGGCACTGCCGGCGGAGCAGGACCTGCTCTTCGACGCCCGGGCGCGATCGTGCGGACAGCCGGCGGTGGGTGTCCAGCTGAGGGTGATCGGGTGGGACGGCAGGACGCTCCCGCCCTTCGAGGTCGGTGAAGTCGCAATCCGCGGGGCGAACGTCATGGCGGGCTACTGGGAGCGCCCCGAGGAGACGGCCTCGGCGCTGCAAGGCGGCTGGTACCACACGGGGGATCTCGGCTACCTCGACGACCGCGCCTACCTCTTCCTCGTCGACCGCTTGAAGGACATGATCGTGACCGGCGGGGAGAACGTCTACAGCGTCGAGGTCGAAGAGGCCCTCTACCTCCACGACATGGTCCTCGAGGCCTGCGTCTTCGGGGTCCCCCATGAGCGATGGGGTGAGGCGGTGCACGCCGTCGTAGTCGCCCGAGGACCGGTGACAGCCGAGGAGCTGACCGAGCACTGCCGGGATCGTCTGGCGAGCTTCAAGGTCCCAAAGCAGATCGTCGTGCAGGAGCAGTCCCTTCCCCGATCCGCCTCCGGCAAGATCCTGAAGCGCGAGCTCCGCGAGCCCTACTGGTTGGGACACTCCACCCGAATCGGCGGTGACTGAGCTCCCCTCGGCGATGCCGAGAGGGCCGGGCGCTGATCGACGAAAGCTGCGATCGAACGGTGCCCTCACCGCCTTCGTGTCTCGGACGGGGATGGTGAAGCTGCGGGTTCACAAGAGGCCGGAGGGTCCGCCTCGAGGCCATGAGCTCACGCCCATGAGGTGCCCGGCGCCGTCGCGCCATTGACCAACCGGGAGCGGCCGCGACGTTGCCCCCAAGCTCGGGCGAGTGGGTCGGCGTCGCGATGAGACGACGAGGTGAGGGTAGCCACGCGCGCTGGTCCGGGAGCGTCGCCGCCTGCGAGTGTGCCCGGTGGCCGGCTACGGGTGGCGCCGGAAGCGCCCTCTCGAATCGAGGCGAGCCGCGCGACGTCGACTCTCGGACTGCGTTGCTACTCAATGGCAAAACGTAGATTTACTAGCTTGACTTTTAGTGAGTCGGTCCTTACAGTGACCCCAATCTGCATTCAGCATTCACTCTGGTGCAGCATCCCAAGTCGCACGGTGCGACCCGGATGGCGGAAGGGGGATGACGGCTGTGGCGAAGATCAATGGTGCCGTCGCGCGCCAGTCGCAGGAGCAGCTCGGAGAGCGTCACCTCTCGGTGGTGGACGCGATCGCCCAATCGGCGGGCTTCATGGGGCCAGTGTTCTCGTCGGCCCTTCTGATCCCGCTCGTGGTAGGAGCCGGCGCTGCCGGCAAGGGGGCAGGGATCGCGACGCCGACCGCCATCATCATCGCGGCCATTGGCGTGGGAGGACTCGGTTGGATCATCGCTGCGTACTCGCGCAAGATCCACGCGGCCGGGGCTCTCTATGACTACGTCACAGACGGGTTCGGCAAGCGGGTCGGGTTCGTTGCCGGCTGGCTGTATTACGGCTGCACCCTCTTGCTCTCTGCCGCAATCGTGCTCCTCGTTGGCGGGATCACGTCGGGGTTCCTCCAGTCGGCATACGGGGTGAACGTCCCCTACTGGGGGATCGACTTCTCCTACGCCGCCCTGCTCTTCTCCCTGCTGTACTTCGGCGTCAAGATCTCGACCAAGGCACAGCTCGTGCTCGTGTCGCTGTCCGCGCTGCTCGTCCTCGGCTTCTTCCTCTATGTGATCGTGAAGGGCGGCCACGGCGGCAACACCGTGCGCCCGTTCGTGCCGAGCTCGGCCGCCGACGGCTGGTCGGGGATCTTCTTCGGGATCGTCTATGCCATCCTGCTGTTCGTCGGCTTCGAATCGGCGGCCAACCTCGGCGAGGAGACGGCGAACCCGAAGCGCTCGATCCCGATCGCCATCCTCGGCTCAGTTGGCGTCGTGGCGTTGTTCTACGTCCTCGCCGCCTATGCCCAGGACATCGGCTTCGGTCTCAACATGTCCAAGTGGATGTCGAGCCCTGCACCGTTGTTCACTCTTGGCGCCCCGGGCGACTTCGGCACATCGGTGCTGCTCGACTTCCTCAACATCGTGGTCATCCTCGACATCATGGCCGTCGGTGTCGGGGCGGCGGTCTCGTCGACCCGTGGGCTGTTCGCCCTGGCGCGTGACCGGCGGATCCCAGGGCCCTTCGCGACGGTGTCGGAGAGGTGGGGCACCCCGGTGAACGCCATCATCTTCCAGGTGGCTCTCGGTGTCGCCTTCGTCCTCCTCGTTCACTTCGACAACGGCGTGTTCGCGCTGAACGGCGCGCCCCAGTTCTTCCCCTTCTTCGCCTGGGTCGTCGGGCTCGGAGGGCTCGGTCTCGTGGTGGTCTATGCCACCATCTCCCTCGGTGCGATCCGGGGCCTGTGGGGGAGCACGAACCGTGTCGGTCTGGTCGTTGCCGTGGTGCTCGGACTCGGTGTCGCCGCCGGAGGGATCTTCGGCAGCATCTACAAGACGGCGTCGCCGGACAATCAGTGGATCTGGTATCTCCTCGCCTGGGTGGCGATCGGAGCGGCCCTCACGATCCGCAACCTCGTGAGGGAGAACCACAGCGCGACTGTGCGGGCAGCGTCGGAGCTGCTCATGGAGGCGAGCGACCTCGTCGACGCCGGGCCATCCGAAAGCACGGCATGAGGCACGCCAGCGGCACGTACCGCCCGACTGGGGCGCCCATTGCCGCACCGGCGGAGGCTGCGGGAGAGGGCGGTGGGGGTTCGGCTCGGGTCGAGGTCCCTCCTGCCGCCGGCCCCCGAAACCTCGCACAAGAGAAGGAGGACTGGTTCGTGACAGACGGCGCAGCGCCGGCAGGAGACCGGCTCGTACCCCGCCCCGTTGCCAGGCACGACACCCGTCTCATCAACGGGGTCTACGACCGGCTGCGCAGCGCCATCGTGAATGGCGAGATCGGGCCGGAGACGCGCCTGTTGC
>JAKACF010000162.1 GCA_021821585.1 Actinomycetes bacterium | reverse complement strand
CTTCCCGATGGTCTGCGGCGTCGACCTCGCCGGCGTCGTCGAGCGGTCCGATGCGCCCGGTGTCGAGCGCGGGGACGAGGTGATCGTGACGGGCTTCGGCCTCGGCGAGGAGCGCCACGGCGGCTATGGCGAGCTCGCCCGGGTCCGGAGCGAGTGGGTCGTGCCCGTGCCGGCCGGGCTCGACATGAGAGCTGCCATGGCGATCGGGACCGCCGGCCTCACCTCCATGCTCTGCGTCCTCGCCCTCGAGGACCACGGGCTCACGCCGGAGCGGGCGGCGGGCCGGCCGGTCGTCGTCACGGGGGCCGCCGGCGGCGTGGGGAGCGTGGCGGTCGCACTCCTCGCCGGGCTCGGCTACGCCGTGACCGCCGCCAGCGGCCGCCCTGAGGAGGAGGCCTACCTGCGACGGCTCGGGGCGGCCGAGGTCATCGAGCGCCACGAGCTGTCGGACGCCCCGGTGCGCCCGCTCGACAAGGAGCGCTGGGCCGGGGCGGTCGACGCCGTCGGCGGCACGACGCTCGCCACGGTGCTCCGCCAGACCGCCTACGGCGGCTGCGTCGCCGCCTGCGGCCTCGCCGGCGGGGCCGAGCTCGCGACCACGGTCCACCCCTTCATCCTCCGCGGCGTCGACCTCGCCGGCGTCGAGTCGGTGCGCTGCCCCGTCGAGAGGCGGGTCGAGGCCTGGGGCCGCCTCGCCTCGGACCTCGACCGGGCCCTGCTCGACGAGATGACCGTCGAGGTCCCGCTCGAGGACGTGCCGGCGCTGGCGGAGCAGATCCTCGCCGGCAGGACGCGGGGACGGGTGGTCGTGGCCGTCGCGGGCTAGCGATGCCGGTCTACGGTCTCCCGCCGAGCACCTACCGGGACGGCGGGGTGGCGCGCCCCGACCCGCCGTGGCCCCGCCGGCCGGTCGAGACCGCCGTCGTCCTCGGGGGCGGGGGCAACAAGGGGGCGGCGCAGGTGGGGATGATGCGGGCGCTCGTCGAGGTGGGCGTCGTGCCCGACCTCGTCGTCGGCACCTCGATCGGGGCGATCAACGGGGCCGCCTTCGCCGGGATGCCCACCCTGGAGGGCGTCTACCTGGCGGCGGACGTCTGGCGCCGCCTGGCGGCGGCCGACGTGTTTCCCCGCCGCCGCTTCCAGGGGACCTGGCGCTTCCTCGACAAGCGCGCCTCGGTCTTCCCGATCGACGGCCTGCGCTCGGTCGTCGCCGGCTCGCTGCGCTTCGAGCGTCTCGAGGAGGCGCCCGTCCCGCTGGTCGTCGTCGCCACCCGCCTCGAGGACGGCAAGGAGGAGTGGTTCACGCGCGGGCCCGCCCTCGACGCCATCATGGCCTCGGCCGCCCTTCCGGGGCTCTACCCGGCGGTCGAGATGGGCGACTACCGCTACTTCGACGGGGGCGTCCTCGACAACGTCGCCCTCTCGGCCGCGCTGTCGTCAGGGGCCCGGCGGATCTACGTCCTCCTGTGCGGCCGCGTCGACGCCGCCTCCCCCCGCTTCTCGCGCCCGTTCGAGGCGATGTTCGCCGCCTTCAGCCTGGCGCTCGGCGCCCGGATCCGCCGCGAGCTCGCGGCCGTGCCGCCAGGGGTCGACGTCGTCGTCATCGAGCAGCCGGGCACCGCCATCTTCGACCCGCTCGACTTCTCGCGGACCGACGAGCTGATCGACGGCGGCTACCGGGCGGCGAGGGACGTGCTCGCCGAGTACGAGCGGGAGCGCCGCCTCGGCACCGGCAGCGGCGAGCGGGGTGCCCGGGGGAGGCTGCGCCGGGTGACCGCCCGGCGCCGGGCTCACGCCTCGAGCGAGCCGAACGCCGCCTCCCGGGCGGAGGAGCGCCCCTCCGGGTCGACCGAGTAGGCGAGCTCGCCGCCTTCCAGCCGGACCCGGCTCGCCTCGCCCCGCCGGCGCAGGAACTCGAGGTGGGCGAAGGTCTCGCTCTCGGCCATCATGCCCCACAGGGGACGGCGGAAGAGCTGGCGCGAGAGCTCGGCGACGGTCGCCTGTCCCGTTCCGCCCCCGATCTCCCGGAGCCGGTCCAGCCGGTCGTCGTGGTGGTCGACGATCTCGTCCACCCGTCCCGCCAGCGCCGTGAAGGGATGCCCGTGCGCCGGCAGCACCTGCTCGGTGGGACCGAGGCGGAGGAGGCGGGCGAGCGAGGCGAGGAAGGCGCCGAGCGGGTCGGGGAGCGGGGACAGCCCCCCGATGTGCGGGGTGATCGTCGGGAGCACGTGGTCGCCGGTGAGGAGGAGCCCGTCGGAGGGGTCGTAGAGGCAGAGGTGGTCGCCGGTGTGGCCCGGGGTGTGGACGGCGCGAAGAGCCCGCCCGCCGAGGTGGAGGACCTCGCCGTCGGCCACCCGGCGGGACGGGCGCGGCGGGCGCATGCTCGGCACGAGGCCGTAGGTGGCGAGCCGGCGCGTGAGGCGCTGGCGCCGGTTCGTCGGGAAGAAGGCCCCTCCCCAGGGGGTTCTCCTCGCCCGGAGCAGGACGGCGGCGTACCCGGTGTCGTCCTCCGGCAGGAGATGGCGCTGCGGGTGCCGCTCGAGGAAGGTGTGGAAGCTCTGCTCGGCGACGAGCTCGGCGCCGGCCGCGTGGGCGAGGCGGCCGGCGGAGCCGAAGTGGTCGGGATGCGAGTGCGTGACGACGACCGTGTGCACCCGGCCGAGCGGGATGCCGGCTGTCGCCAGCCGGGACCTGAAGGCCGACCAGGTCGCCTCGCCGGGCAGGCCGACGTCGACGACGGCCGCCCCCCGGTCGTCGAGGAGGGCGTAGGAGTTGACGTGGCCGAGGCCGGTGAAGTCGATCGGGATCTGCAGGCGGAGCACGCCGGGGGCCACCTCGGTGACCTCCTCGGAGGCCGGCTCCTGCTCCTCGCGCCGGGGGCGGCCGCCGGCCGGGCTCACTCCCCGCCGCCCGCCCGACCGGCGTCGGCCTCGGGGGCGGGGGCGGCGGGACGGACGAAGTGCTCCTTGTAGAAGACGAGCTCGGCGATGCTCTCCTTGATGTCGTCGAGGGCGCGGTGCGCCGTCAGCTTGTGCGGGCGGGCGGCGTAGACGGCCGGGTTCCACCGCTTGCACAGCTCCTTCAGGGTGGACACGTCGATGCTGCGGTAGTGGAAGTGGTCCTCGAGCTCGGGGAGGTAGGCGCGCAGGAAGCGCCGGTCGACGGCGATCGAGTTGCCGCACAGCGGCGTCTCGCCGGCCGGCACGTGCTGGCGGACGAACTCGAGGGTCGCCCGGCCGGCCTCCTCCACGGTGACGGTGGACTCCCGGATGGCCGCCAGCAGCCCCGAGCCCGTGTGCATGCGGCGCACCACGTCCTCCATCCCCGCCAGCTTCTCCTCGCTCGCATGGACGACGAGGTCGGGCCCCTCGGCCACGATGTTCAGGTCGTCGTCGGTGACGAGCGTGGCGATCTCGACGATGACGTCACGCCTCGGGTCGAGTCCGGTCATCTCGAGATCCATCCATACGAGCACGGCCGGGGATCGTAGTGACCCCTCGGCTAGGTTGCGAGTGTGATCGACCTGCGGGTGATGAGACTCGACGGCGGGCTCGAGCTCCCGGTCGCCGCCCGCCCCGGTGACGCCGGGATCGACCTGCGCTCCCGGGTGGACCTCGTGGTGCCGCCGGCAGGGGGCCGGGCCCTCGTCCCGACGGGTCTGGCGGTCGAGGTCCCGCCGGGCTTCGCCGGGCTCGTGCTCCCCCGGAGCGGCCTTGCCCTCTCCCACGGCGTCACCGTGCTGAACGCGCCCGGGCTGATCGACGCTGGCTACCGGGGGGAGGTCTCCGTCATACTGGTCAACACCGACCCGGTCAGCGAGTTCGACGTGGAGCGCGGCGACCGGGTCGCCCAGCTCGTGGTCGTCGCCGTCGAGGCGGTCCGGCTCGAAGCGGTGCGCGAGCTCTCCGCCAGCGAGCGGGGAACGGGAGGTTTCGGCCACAGCGGGCGGAGCTAGCGGACCGGCTCCGCGGTCGTTCGAGAGGAGTCCCATGCAACGACTGAGCGGACTCGATGCGATGTTCTTCTACCTCGAGACGCCGAGCTCCCACATGCACGTGGCCGGCGTCTACGTGATGGAGCCGGGAGAGGAGGACACCTCCTTCGACTCGATCCGGGCGATGGTCGCCGAGCGCCTGCCGCTGGCCGCCCCCTTCCGGCGCAGGCTGGTCGAGGTGCCCTTCAAGGTCTCGCATCCGGTCTGGATCGAGGACCCCGACTTCGACCTCGACTACCACGTGCGGCGCGCCGCCGTGCCCGCACCGGGAGGCACCGCCGAGCTGGAGGCATTCGTCGCCCAGGTGGTCGGCCTTCCCCTCGACCGCTCGCGCCCGCTGTGGGAGATGTACGTCGTCGAGGGCCTCGAGCACGGCCGCGTGGCCGTGGTGACGAAGATGCACCACGCCGCCATCGACGGCGTCTCGGGGGCGGAGATCGCCGCCACCTGGCTCGACCTCGAGGCGCAGCCGCCCGAGCGCGTGATCGTCGACCCGTGGCGGCCGGAGCCCGTCCCGACCGACGTCGAGCTGTTCGCCTTCGCCATGGCCTCGCTCGTGGGCCATCCCCTCCGGGCCGCCCGGACCGCCCGGAGGGTCGTCGAGTCGGCGCTGCACGTGAGCGAGCGGAACCGCCAGCCGAGTGTGGAGCCGCCGCCCGCCCCCTTCGACGCCCCCAAGACCTCGCTCAACCAGGCGATCACGCCGCACCGCCGGGTCGCCTTCGCCGAATGCCCCCTCGACGACCTGAAGGCGGTGAAGAACCACTTCGGCTGCACCGTCAACGACGTCGTGCTGGCGGTCTGTGCCGGGGGCCTGCGCCGCTACCTCGATGCGGGCGGCGAGCTGCCCGAGGAGCCGCTCGTCGCCCTCGTCCCGATGTCGGTGCGCACCGAGAGCGAGCGGGGGGCGCACGGCAACCGCGTCTCGGCGATGCTCACCTCCCTCGCGACCGAGGTCGAGGACCCGGTCGACCGGCTGAAGGCGATCGCCGAGGGGATGCGGTCGGCCAAGGAGCAGGAGAAGCTGATCGGGGCCGCCACCCTCACCGACTGGACGGAGTTCACCTTTCCCGCCCTCATCGGACGGGCGTCGCGCCTCGTCTCCTCGATGCGCGTCTTCGACCACCTCCGCCCGGCGTTCAACGTGACCATCTCGAACGTCCCGGGTCCGCCCTTCCCGTTGTTCTTCGCCGGCGGGCGGATCGTCAGCTTCTACCCGCTCGGTCCCGTGGCCGAGGGGGCCGGCCTCAACATCACCGTGATGAGCTACTGCGGCACGGTCTACTTCGGCCTGAACGGCTGCCGCGAGACGGTCGCCCGCATCGGGGAGCTGCCCGGCCTCCTCGGCGACTCGCTCGCCGAGCTCGTCGCCCTCGCCCGACCGCGGCGCAGGGCGGCGCCGTCGGGCTCGCCCGAGCCGGCGCCTGCCGGCCTCGAGGCCGCCGGGTAGCGGCGTGCGCCTTTACCGGCCGCCCGGCGTCGCTTAGGATTGACTGTATGGTCAGTCAGGACACTCGCACCGCACCCGCACCGATTGACCCGCTCGGCCTGGCGGCCGCCCTGGCGCCCTTCGGCCAGAGCAGGATGCTGCCCCCGGAGGCCTACACGGCCGAGTCGGTCTTCGAGTGGGAGCAGCGGCACTTCTTCGAGGGCGGGTGGACCTGCGTCGCCACCGCCTCGGCCATCTCCGCCAGCGGCGACCAGCGTGCCGAGCAGCTCGGGCGCGGCGGCGTGCTCCTCATGCGGGACCGGGAGGGCCGGGCGAGGGCCTTCGTGAACGCCTGCCGCCACCGCGGCCACGAGCTGCTGGCCTGCGGGGCGGCGACGGTCAACCGGCCGATCGTGGCCTGCCCGTACCACGCCTGGTCGTACCGCCTGGACGGCAGGCTGCGCAGGGCGCCGGACTTCGACGGCGAGGACCACTTCGATCCGCTCGAGTTTGGCCTCGTCGAGCTCCTCCTCGTCGAGTGGCACGGACTCCTCTTCGTCGACGTCTCGGGCGACGCCGGGCCGTTCTCCGAGCACGTGGCCGGCCTGGAGGAGATCGTCGCCCCCTACGAACCGGAACGGCTGGTGACGCGGGGCCGCCACGAGTACGTCGTGGCGGCCAACTGGAAGATCCTGGCGGAGAACTACCAGGAGTGCTACCACTGCCCGGTCATCCACCCGGAGCTGTGCGCCGCCAGCCCTCCCCGGAGCGGCGAGAACTACTACCACCCCGGCGAGGGGGCCTGGGTGGCGGGATGGATGGACATCCGGGAGGGCTACGCCACGATGTCGCTCGGGACCGAGACGGGAGCCTCGCCGCTTCGTGGCCTCGACGAGCGCCGGCGGCGCGTCGTCGACTACATCGGCCTCTTCCCGAACGTCCTCGTCAGCCTGCACCCCGACTACGTGATGACCCACGTCCTCACCCCGCTCGGACCGGACCGGACGAGGATCGTCTGCGAGTGGCACTTCGCCCCCGAGGACGCCGAGCGCGAGGACTTCGACCCGGGGTTCGCCGTCGACTTCTGGGACATCACGAACCGCCAGGACTGGCTCGCCTGCGAATCGGTCCAGCGCGGGCTGTCGTCCGCCGGCGCCCTCCCCGGGCCGCTCTCGAGCCAGGAGGACGGCGTGTACCAGTTCGTGACGATGGTGGCACGCGGCTACCTCGGCGAACCGGTCCGCACCACCGAGCTCAGCCCGGCCGGCTGAGGCTCACACGAGCGACCGGACGCCCCGTTTGGCGAGCTGGCCGGCGACGATGAGCCGTTGGAGCTCGCTCGTGCCCTCCCAGATCCGCTCGACCCTGAGCTCCCGGTAGAAGCGCTCGGCAACGTTCTCGCGCATGAAACCTCTGCCCCCGAAGACCTGCACCGCCCGGTCGGCCGCCCGGTTCGCCATCTCGGAGCAGTAGAGCTTGGCCATTGAGACCTGGGCGTGCTGGACCTTCACGTCCCGGCCCTCGTCG
>JAKACF010000161.1 GCA_021821585.1 Actinomycetes bacterium | reverse complement strand
GACGGTTGACGGTGGTCGGAGAAACGGGGCGACGCCGAGCCCGCCGGGTCGCACCGCTCCCAGACGAAAGGCTATACCACCTGCGGGAAGCTCCGTTCAGCCGCCCCCGACGTCGTCGGCGAGCAGGGCCAGCTCGACGTCCTCGTCCGCCTCGACGGCGGCGCCGCCCTCCTTGGCGGCCGCCCAGCTCGGCCCGCTCGCCACGTGGACGGCGAGCGGCACCGAGAGGTCCGCGGCCGAGCGCATCACCTCCTCGGTGAGCGTCGCCACCTCGGCGGCCTCAGAGAGGGCGCTCTCGACGATGATCTCGTCGTGGACCTGCAGGACGATGCGGCTCGAGAGACCGCGCTCGGCCAGGGCGGCGTCGAGGCGGACGAGGGCCACCTTGAAGATGTCGGCGGCGAGCCCCTGGATCCCGGCGTTCATGGCCTGGCGTTCGGCGGCCTGGCGGACCTGGAAGTTCGAGGAGGCGAGGTCGGGCAGGTACCGGCGACGGCCGAAGAGCGTCTCGGTGTAGCCCCGCGCCCTCGCGTCGGCGACGGCCCGGTTCATGTAGGCCTTCACGTTCGGGAAGGCGGTGAAGTACTGGTTCAAGATGGCGGCCGCCTCCTCCACGGGGATGGCGAGACGCTGGGAGAGGCCGTAGGCCTCCATGCCGTAGGCGAGGCCGTAGGAGACCATCTTCGCCCGCGCCCTCATCGCCGGCGTCACCCCGGCGGCGTCGACGCCGAAGACGCGCTGCGCGGTGGCCGAGTGGATGTCGACCCCGGTCGTGAACGCCTCGATCAGTCCGGGGTCCTCGGCGAGGTGGGCGATCACCCGCAGCTCGATCTGGTCGTAGTCGGCGACGAGCAGCTCGCAGCCGGCCGCCGGGACGAACGCCTCCCGGAACTGGCGCCCGAGCTCGGAGCGGACGGGGATGTTGTGAAGGTTCGGCTGGTCCGACGAGAGGCGGCCGGTCCGGGCGACGGTCTGGTTGAACGAGGCGTGGATCCTGCCGTCCTCGGCCACCTCGGAGAGCAGCCCGGTCCCGTAGGTCGAGCGCAGCTTCTCGACCTCCCGGTAGGCGAGCAGCGCCTCGATGATGGGGTGGGCGTCCCGGAGGCGCTCGAGGCTCTGGGCATCGGTCGAGTACCCGGTCTTGGTCTTCTTCTGGGGGGTGAGCCCGAGGACCTCGAACAGGACGTGGCGCAGCTGCGGGGTCGAGTTCACCTTGAACGGTTCGCCGGCGAGCCGCTGCACCTCGGCCTCGAGGCGTTCGGACTCGGTCGTGAGCTCGTCGTTGATCTCCTCGAGGCGCCGCCTGTCGACGGCGATGCCGGCCACCTCCATCCGGGCGAGCACGCCGATGAGCGGCCGCTCCACGGCCGAGTAGAGCTCCTCGGCGCCCGTCTCGGCGAGCCGGCGCCGCACCGACGGCGCCATGTCGGCGAGCAGGGCCGCCCGACCGGCGGCCGCCTCGGCCGGGGAGGGACCGGCGCTGTCGGGGCCGAGAGCGAAGCCGAGCTGGGTGGCGGGCGGCTCGGAGGGCTGCTGGGCGGCGCCGAGGGCCTCGACTCTCGCCGGCGGCCCGCTCGGGTCGACGAGGTAGCTCACGACGGCGAGGTCGAGGTCGAGGCCCGAGAGGTCGAAGCCATCGGGGATGAGGCGCCGCATGAGCTCCTTGGCCCGGAAGCAGACGAGCCGCTCGAGCCCGCGGCGGCGACCGAGAAGGGCCTCGAGCCCTGGGCGGAGCGGCTCGAACAGCCCGGCGGGGACGAACACGGCCCGCCGCTCGCCGCCCGCCTCGGGCGGCTCGACCCTCACGAGCGCCAGCCCGACGAGCTCGGAGCGGCCGGGCGTGCCGGACCACTCCGGCTCGAGCGCGATCCCGCCGTCGGTGTCGTTCAGCTCCTCGAGCAGCCGGCTGCCCTCGAGGGGCTCCTCCACCGACACGGTGCGAAGGGGCCGCGGCGCCGGGGCGGTCTCGGGCGGCGCGACCTGCGTCCTGCCCTCCAGGCGGTCGAGCGCCGAGAGGATCTTGTCGCGCGGCGCCCGGATCTCGAGCAGGTTGAACAGGTTGACGAGCTCGTCGCGGTCCGAGCGGCCGAAGTGCAGGTCCTCGAGCTCGCAGGCGACCGGGGCGTCCCGCACGAGCGGCGTCAGGGCGAAGTTGCGCCGGACGCGCTCCTCGTTGTCCGAGAGCGACTGGCGCAGCTTCGGCGAGAGCTCGTCGAGGTGCGAGAACAGGTTGTCCAGGTCGCCGTAGGTGTTGACGAGCTTGGCGGCCGTCTTCTCCCCGACGCCGGGCACACCAGGCAGGTTGTCCGACGGGTCGCCCCGCAGCGCCGCCAGGACCGGGTACTTCTCGGGGCGGACGCCGGTCCGCTCCTCGATGCCCGACTCGTCGTAGAGGACGTAGTCGGTCACCCCGCGCCGGTTGTAGAGCACCTTCACGTGCGGGTCGCTCACGAGCTGGTAGGTGTCGCGGTCGCCGGTCACGACGATCACGTCCTCTCCGGCCGCCTCGAGCCGGGTGGCGAGGGTGGCGAGCACGTCGTCGGCCTCGTAGCCGGGGAGCTCGACGACGGGGATGCCCATCAGCTCGACCATCCGGCGGATCAGGTTGACCTGCTCGTGCAGGGTGTCGGGCGTGGGGGCCCGTCCCGCCTTGTACTCCGCCTCGAGCTCGTCGCGGAAGGTCGGCTCGCCCCGGTCGAAGGCGACGGCGATGCCGGCGGGCGAATGGTCGTCGAGCAGGCGCCCGAGCATCCCGGCGAAGCCGTAGACGGCCTGGGTCTCCTGGCCCGAGGAGGTGACGAGGTTGGCGTCCTGCAGTGCGAACCAGGCGCGGAAGGCGAGCGAGTGCCCGTCGAGGAGCAGGTAGGGGGCCACCACGACATGGTAGGTACGATCGACGCGGTGCCGCCCGACGGATTCCACCCGCCCCTCGAGGAGTACCTCGAGACCATCCACGCCCTCGGTGAGGAGGGCGTCCCGGTCATCCAGGCGCGCCTCGTCGAGCGGCTCGGCCACAGCCCCCAGTCGGTCTCGGAGATGGTGCACCGCCTCGAGGCCGAGGGCTACCTCGAGCGCGCCGGGCGGGGCGTCGCCCTCACCGAGCGGGGACGGGCGAGGGCCGAGAGCGTCGTCCGCAAGCACCGGCTGGCGGAGCGCTTCCTCGTCGACGTCGTGGGCCTGCCCTGGGCGAGGGCGCACCTCGAGGCGGGGCGGTGGGAGCACGTCATCTCCGACGAGGTGGAGGCACGCTTCGTCGAGATCCTCGGCAACCCGTCGACCTGCCCGCACGGCAACCCCATCCCGGGCTCGCCGCCCGTGGCCGAGCTGCAGCGACCGCTCGCCGAGGCCCGGCCCGGCGAGGTGGTCCGCCTCGCCCGCATCACCGAGCAGGTCGAGGTGGACGCCGGTTCGCTGCAGTACCTGAGCGACTCCGGCTTCCTCCCCGGCGTGCGCGCCACGGTGCTCGCCAAGGCGCCCGACGGCACCCTCACCCTCGAGATCGCGGGCGCCTCGGTGGCGCTCGGCCCGGCGATCAGCCGCCAGCTCTACGTCGTCCAGGCGGTCGCCCCCGCCCCGGCCTGAGCTCCCACGAGGGCGATCACCTGAGCGCGGGGCCGGGCGGACTCAGGCGGCGCCGGGGGCGAGGGTGCCCTCGACGACCTCCTTCGCGACCTCGCGCATCGTCGTCCGGCGGTTCATGGCGCTCTGCTGGATGAACGAGAAGGCGTCGGACTCCGACAGCTGGTGCTCGTCCATGAGCTTGCCCTTGGCCCGGTCGACCCAGCGCCTCGTCTCGAGCTGCTCCTCGAGGCTGCGCTTGTCGTCGCTCAGCGAGGCGTTCTCGGCCTCGAGCGCCTGCATCTCGGCGAAGCGGCCGAGGGCGACCTCGATCGCCGGCATGAGCTCCTCCTGCTGGAAGGGCTTCACGAGGTAAGCGAGCGCACCGGCGTCACGCGCCTCTTCGATCAGGTTGCGCTGGCTGAAGGCGGTGAGGATGAGCACGGCCGAGCGCCGCGAGGCGTTGATCTCCCTGGCCGCCGTGAGGCCGTCGAGCCCCGGCATCTTGATGTCGAGGATGACGAGGTCCGGCTCGTGCTGCTTGGCGAGCGCGACGGCCTCGTCGCCCCGTCCGGTCTCACCGACGACCTCGAAGCCGTTCTCCTCGAGGATCTCGCGAAGGTCGAGTCGAACGATCGCTTCGTCTTCGGCGATGACGACGGTCCTGGCCACTCTCGGTGCTCCTTCTCTCGGCGACGCCGCTGCGACACTGCCCGGTCGGGCCGGGCCCGATCAGACTACGAGCTTTGAGAGCAGCTCGTCCTGCGCACGCTCGAGCTCGGCGACACGCGCCCGGGCCGAGGCGAGTCCCCGCTGCATCGCCTCCTCGTGGCGGCGGGCCTCGTGCCAGTCCCTGCTCGCGAGCGGGGTCTCGGCGACGAGCGCCCGGATGCGGGCGTCCTCGGCCGTCTCGGTGAACACGAGCATCTGCTCTTCCAGGATCGCGACCTCCTGGCGGGCCTTCACGAGGCGCTCGTGAACCTCCGTCAGCCGCTCCTGCACCGAGTGCCGCTCCACGGCCGAAGTGTACGCGCTCTCCTCCTCAGCGAAGGAGCGCCATCGCGACCACCGCCAGCCCGCAGGTGCCGATCAGGGCGGCGTCGAGGGCGCCGACAGGGTGGGTGTCGGGAGGCGGGCTGGCGACGCCTCCGCGGGCCTCGATCGCCTCGGCGAGCTCGCGGGCCCGGCGCAGCGCGCTCGACAGCGCGGCGAAGAGGATCTCCTCGAGCGCCCGCAGGCGCTCCTCGGTGCCCCTCAGGCGCTCCGGCCGCCTCGTCCGCCGGGCGGCCGCCAGCACCCGTCCCTCCTCGAGCAGGAGCGGCAGGCAGCGGATGCCGAGCGCGACGGCCCCCACCACCTCGTCGAGGGGCAGGTGCAGCCGCCGCAGCGGGGCCCCGAGGCGCCCGAGGGCGGGCGCCAGCTCGTAGAGGGGCGTCGTCCAGCTGACAAGGGCCGCCAGGCCGAGCACCTCGATGCCGATGACCGAGAAGCGGACCCAGACGAGGAGACCCCCGATGCCGAAGCTGAACCGCCCGAGGTGGACGACCGGCCTCCCCCCGGCCACGAGGGCGAGGACGGCCCCGACGACGACGAGCGCCCAGAGGAAGGCGGGCACCCTCGGCGCGATGCCGGAGGGGAGCCGTGCGAGGAGGAAGCCCGCCGCCACCACGGCGGCCGCCAGCCCGGCGGCGTACCACGTCGGCCAGAGCAACAGGCCGATCGAGACGACGATGATGGCGAGGATCTTCGTCCCCGCCCAGCTGCGGTGGACGGGGCTGTCGCCCGGCACGTAGCGCAGCACGTGCAGGTCGGCGAGCTGGCGCCGGCGCGTGCGCGCCCGGGCGGCGGCCTTGTCCTCGTTCATGGCCGCAGCGCCTCCTCGGCGACCACCGAGCCTGCCTCGAGGCGGAGCAGCCGGTCGCCCAGCATCTCGGCGTTGTCGAGGTCGTGGGAGACGACGACGGTGGCGATCTCGGAGTTCGCCCGGAGGTCCCTCAGCACCTCGGCGAGGGCGCGCCGTGCGTCGTCGTCGAGCCCGGCATAGGGCTCGTCGAGCACGAGCAGGTCCGGCCGGCGGACGAGCAGTCCGGCGAGCGCCACCCGGCGCTGCTCCCCGCCCGAGAGGTCGTCGACGCGGCGCGGCCCGATGACGTCGGGGTCGAGCGCGACGGCCCGCATGGCGGCCCGGGCGGCCTCCTCGTCGGCGCCGGCTGCGACGTCCGCCAGCGCCGTCGGCTTCAACAGCTGCAGGCGGGCGTGCTGGAAGGCCACCCCGACCCGGGCCGGGACGGAGTCGATCGGGTGCGAGGCGAGCGTGGCGGTGCCCTCCGAGGGCGAGAGCAGGCCGCCGAGGATCCAGGCGAGCGTCGTCTTGCCCGAGCCATTGGCGCCCGTCACGACGATCCCCTCCCCCGCCCCGACGTCGAGGTCGACGCCCGAGAGCGCCCGGTGCGCCCACGGCGAGCCCGCCGCGTAGACGTAGCCGGCGCGGCGCAGCGCGACGAGCGGCGAGGGGTGCGGGCGGCCCCCGGGCGGACCGGCGAGGAGGGGCTCGGGCCCCACCGGGGCGGCGGGAGGGCCGAGTGAGACGACCCGCCCGTCGCGCATGTGGACGACGACGTCGGCTGCGAGGGTCTCGGCGCCCCGGTGGGTCACGTGCACGACCGCCAGGCCCTCGCGGCGCAGCCGGTCGAGCAGCGCCACGATCTCGCTCCGCCCCTCGGCGTCGACCATCGCCGTCGCCTCGTCGGAGATGAGCAGGCGCGGCCGGCGTGCGAGGGCCGAGGCGATGGCGAGGCGCTGCAGCTGGCCGCCCGAGAGCGTCGCCGTCTCCCGCTCCTCGAAGCCCTCGAGGCCGACGAGGGCGAGCAGCGGACCGGTCGGAGGCCGGAGCTGTCGGGGCAGCCCCCACCACAGGTCGTCGCGCACCCGGACGCCGAGGACCTGCGACTCGGGGCGCTGGAAGATCATGGCGGTGCCACCCTGCTCGCCGTAGCCCGGCCGCCCGGCCCGGGCGACCCGGCCGATGGCCGGGTCGAGGCGGCCGGCGAGCACCCTCACGAGGGTCGACTTGCCCGAGCCGTTCGGTCCGACGAGCGCCACCATACGGGACGGCTCGACGCTCAGGTGTACCGCTACGAGGGCGTCTCCCGAGGCGCCCTCGTAGCGGTACCAGACGTCCTCGAGGCGCGCCGGGACCGGGGCGACCGGCGTCCCGGCGTCCTCGGACCGCTCGGCGATCGTCCCCGTGTAGGGCGCGAGGGAGCTCTCCGAGATGACGAGCAGCAGCGGGCGGATCCGCAGCGAGACCACCGCCACGAGGGCGACGGCGACGAGCTCGGCGGCCGGGAGCACGAGCCACCAGTGGGCGAGCGACCAGTTGAGGGCCCTCG
>JAKACF010000160.1 GCA_021821585.1 Actinomycetes bacterium | reverse complement strand
GAGATGGAGGCGCTGAGCGACGCCGAGCTGGCCGCAAAGACGCCGGAGTTCCGCCAGCGGCTCGACAACGGCGAGGAGCTGAACGACCTGCTCGTCGAGGCCTTCGCCACCGCCAGGGAGGCGGCCCGGCGCACGATCGGCCAGCGTCCCTACGACGTCCAGCTCATGGGCGGCATGGCGCTGCACTTCGGCGGCATCGCCGAGATGAAGACCGGTGAGGGCAAGACGCTCGCCTCGAGCCTGCCCGTCTACCTGAACGCCCTGACGGGCCGGGGCGTCCACGTCGTCACCGTCAACGACTACCTCGTCACCCGTGACGCCGCCTGGATGGGCCAGATCTACAAGTTCCTCGGACTGAGCGTCGGGGTCGTCGTGCCCGACATCGACGACTTCGAGGCCAAGCGGGCCGCCTACCGCTGCGACGTCACCTACGGCACGAACACCGAGCTCGGCTTCGACTACCTGCGCGACAACATGGCCTGGTCACGCGACCAGATGGTCCAGCGCGAGCACGTCTACGCCATCGTCGACGAGGTCGACTCGATCCTCATCGACGAGGCCCGGACCCCGCTCATCATCTCGGGCCCGTCGGACCAGTCGAACCAGCTCTACTACCAGTTCGCCTCGATCGCCCGGACCCTGCGCCCGGTCGAGGACTACGAGGTCGACCTGGAGAAGCACATCGTCGTCCCGACCGAGGGCGGCATCGCCAAGGTGGAGCGCCAGCTCGGGGTGGAGAACCTCTACGACGCCGTCTCGGTCAACCTCGTCCACCAGCTGCAGAAGGCGCTCGAGGCGAAGGAGCTGTACCACCGGGACAAGGAGTACCTCGTCACCGACGGCGAGGTGAAGATCGTCGACGAGTTCACCGGCCGCATCATGGAGGGCCGGCGCTGGAGCGACGGCCTGCACCAGGCCGTCGAGGCGAAGGAGCGGGTGCGGATCCAGGAGGAGAACCACACCTGGGCCACCATCACCCTCCAGAACTACTTCCGGATGTACGAGAAGCTGGCCGGCATGACCGGGACGGCCGAGACCGAGGCGGCCGAGTTCGCCTCCACCTACGACCTGCACGTCGTGCCGATCCCGACCCACCGGCCGATGGTCCGCGAGGACGAGGGCGACCTCATCTACAAGACCGAGGAGGGCAAGTTCAAGGCGGTCGTGGAGGACATCTGCGAGCGCTACGAGCAGGGCCAGCCCGTCCTCGTCGGCACGGCCTCGGTGGAGCGCTCCGAGCACCTCTCGGACCTGCTCGACAAGAAGGGCGTCTCCCACCACGTCCTGAACGCCAAGCAGCACGCCAAGGAGGCGGCCATCGTCGCCCAGGCCGGCAGGCTGCACGCCGTCACGGTGGCGACCAACATGGCCGGCCGCGGCGTCGACATCCTGCTCGGGGGCAACCCCGAGGGCCTCGCCCACGACGAGGCGGTCGCCCGCGGCCTCGACCTCGCCACCGACGAGGGCCAGGCGGTCTACCGGGAGCTCCTCCAGAAGTTCACCGAGCAGTGCGCGGCGGAGGGCGACGAGGTGCGGGCGCTCGGCGGCCTCTACGTCCTCGGCAGCGAGCGCCACGAGAGCCGCCGGATCGACAACCAGCTGCGGGGCCGCTCCGGCCGCCAGGGCGACCCGGGCGAGAGCCGCTTCTTCCTCTCGCTCGAGGACGAGCTGATGCAGCTGTTCGCCACCGGGGCCGTGAGCTGGGTGATGGACCGCGCCCTGCCCGAGGACATGCCGATCGAGACCCGCATGGTGACGAGGGCGATCGAGCGGGCCCAGAACACCGTCGAGGCGAAGAACGCCGAGATCCGAAAGGACCTCCTCAAGTACGACGAGGTCTACAACGAGCAGCGCAAGGCGGTCTACGCCCGCCGCCTGCAGGTCATCGACGGCGAGGACCTCCGCCAGCACACCGAGGACCTCCTCTCGGCCGCCATCGGCCGCATCGTGGCGGACTCCTGCCCGAGCGACTACGCCGAGGAGTGGGACCTCGCCCGCCTGCTCGTCGAGACCCAGAAGTACTTCCCGACCAAGTTCACCGCCGAGGAGCTCGAGCAGGCCGTCACGACCGAGCAGCTGACCGAGTCGCTCCTCACGGAGGCCTTCGAGTACTACGAGGAGCGCGAGCGGACCTTCCCCGGCGGCGAGGAGACGGCCCGCCAGCTCGAGCGCAACATCATGCTGCAGATCATCGACCAGCGCTGGCGCCAGCACCTGGTCGAGATGGACTACCTGCGCGAGGGCATCCACCTGCGCGGCCTCGCCCAGACCGACCCCCTCACCGCCTGGCAGCGCGAGGGCTACGAGATGTTCGAGCAGCTCTGGGGCGCCATCGACGACGACTACCTGCAGTACGTCATGCACGTGGAGGTCGTCGCCGAGGAGCCGGCCGAGCCCTTCGAGGGACTCGGCGGCCTCGAGCAGGCCGAGTACGTCGCCCAGAGCGACCCGCTCGCCGAGCCGGCGGTCGTCGAGGCGGCCGCCCCCGAGCGCGCTGTCGACCCCGCCCGTCCTGCCCAGCGGGGAGCCGCCCCGCGCCCGGCCGGTCAGGCGGGCGTCCCGCGGGCGGGTGCCCAGCCGGCCCGGGCCGCGGCGGCGGCGCCGCCGACGGACGGCAAGAAGATCGGTCGCAACGACCCGTGCTGGTGTGGCAGCGGGAGGAAGTACAAGCTCTGCCACGGCGCGAGCTGACCCATGGGAAAGGGGACCGAGGAGCCACGCGGCGCGGCGCGCCCGGACTTCGACGACGAGCTCGTGCGCGCCCGGGAGCGCCTCGAGGCGGCCAAGGCCTATCTCCGGGTGGACGACCTCTCGGCCCGCGTGGCCGAGCTCGAGGCGGACCTCGCCCAGCCTGACCTGTGGTCCGACCCCGAGCGGGCCCGCAAGGTGAACACCGAGTACGGCAGGGCGAAGTCCGACATCGACCTGCTGGCCGGCCTCGAGCAGCGCCTGAGCGACGCCGAGGTGCTCTGGTCGCTCGCCGGCGAGGAGGGCGAGGAGGCCGAGGCGGAGTCCGCCGGCGAGGTGGGCGAGGCGCTCGGGGTGCTCTCCCGGGCCCTCGACGACATCGAGCTGCGGAGCCTGTTCGCCGGCGAGCACGACGAGCGGGACGCCATCTGCGAGATCCACGCCGGGGCCGGGGGGACCGACGCCCAGGACTGGGCAGAGATGATGCTGCGCATGTACGAGCGCTGGGCGGAGCGCCGCGGCTTCGAGGTCGAGCTCGACGAGGTCTCCCCCGGCCAGGAGGCCGGCATCCTTTCGGCGACCTTCATCGTGAAGGGACGCCACGCCTACGGCCTCCTGGCGGCCGAGCGGGGCGTCCACCGCCTCGTGCGGATGTCGCCCTTCGACGCCCAGCACCGCCGCCAGACGAGCTTCGCCTCGATGGAGGCGACCCCCTTCATCGAGGACGCGAGCGGCGAGGTCGACATCGACGAGAAGGACCTGCGCATCGACACCTACCGCTCCTCGGGGGCCGGCGGCCAGCACGTCAACGTCACCGACTCGGCCATCCGGATCACCCACCTGCCGACGGGCATCGTCGTCTCGTGCCAGAACGAGCGCAGCCAGCACCAGAACAAGGCCAAGGCCATGCAGATCCTCGCCGCCAAGCTCGCCGAGCGCCAGCGGGCCGAGCGCCAGGCCGAGCTCGAGGCCCTGACGGGCCCCCAGACCGAGGTCGCCTGGGGCAACCAGATCCGCTCCTACGTGCTGGCGCCCTACCAGCTCGTGAAGGACCTCCGCTCGGGATACGAGACCGGCAACGTCGAGGCCGTCCTCGACGGCGACCTCGACGACCTGATCGCCGCCTACCTGCGCTACCGGCGCGAGCACGAGGCGGGTTAGAGGGCCAGCTCCGCTGCCGTCATCGGTTCGTAACTGCCGGCGCCTGGTACGGTCGTCGCCGGCCGTGGCGGGGAGGACGGCCTCCGACTGAGGAACTTCGATGATTCGCTTCGAGAACGTCACCAAGACCTACAAGGGCGGCGTCACCGCCCTCGAGGACATCTCCCTCGAGATCCAAAAGGGGGAGTTCGTCTTCCTCGTGGGCGCCTCCGGCTCGGGCAAGACCACGATGCTGAAGCTGCTGCTGCGCGAGGAGCGCATCGACGCCGGCCGCATATGGGTGGCCGGCCGGGAGATCGACACCCTGTCGAACTGGCGGGTGCCCTACCTGCGGCGCAACCTCGGCTGCGTCTTCCAGGACTTCCGGCTGCTCCCGAACAAGTCGGTCTTCCAGAACGTCGCCTTCGCCCTCGAGGTCATCGGCCGGCCCCGCCAGGTCATCGACGCCCAGGTGCCCCAGGTGCTCGAGCTCGTGGGGCTCGGCAAGAAGTCCAAGCGCCTCCCCGACGAGCTGTCGGGAGGTGAGCAGCAGCGGGTGGCGATCGCCCGGGCCTTCGTCAACCGGCCGCTCATCCTGCTCGCCGACGAGCCGACCGGGAACCTCGACCCGGGCACCAGCCAGGGCATCATGGGCCTGCTCGACCGGATCAACCGGACCGGCACGACCGTCGTCATGGCCACCCACGACTCGACGATCGTCGACATGATGCGCCGCCGGGTCATCGAGATCGACCGCGGCCGCATCGTCCGGGACCAGGCGCGGGGGATCTACGGCCTCGACCCGACCCCCTCGGGCACACGGGGCATCCCGGCGGTGGCGGCCGCCGCCGACCGCCTCGGCGGCCTCGGCCTCGAGGAGCCGGCCGCCCGTCACCGCAGGAGGGCCCACTGATGCCGCTGTCCGCCGGCTACGTCGCCCGGGAGACGGCCTCCAACCTGTGGCGGAACCGCCTCATGGCCCTGGCGGCGGTCCTCACCGTCGGCGTCTCGCTGTCGCTCGTCGGCACCGCCCTGTTGCTCCGCCAGTCGGTCAACCACCAGCTCGTCGTCCTCGGCGACAACGTCGACCTGCAGATCTTCATGAAGGCGAACGCCCCGCTCGGCGACACCAACGCCGTCCGGACGACGCTCAAGGAGACCCCGCAGGTGAAGACCTGCAGCTACCTCGACCACCAGCAGTCCTACGACCAGGCGATCCGGCTCTTCGCCTCCGAGCCCCAGATCGTCCAGGCGCTCAGCCCCGCCACGACGCCGCCGGTCTTCCAGTGCACGCTCGTCCACCCCCGGGATGCCGCCGCGGTCGCCGAGCTGTTCGGCGCCCAGGCAGGCGTCTACCACGTCGCCTTCCCCGGGCAGTCGATCCGGAGCCTCACGGCCCTCTCGAACGTGCTCCAGATCGTCCTGTTCACCCTGGCGATCGTGCTCCTGCTGTCGGCCGTGGTGCTCATCTTGATGGCCATCCGCATGGCGATCTTCGCCCGGCGCCGGGAGGTGGCGGTCATGCGCCTCGTCGGGGCGACGGCCTGGTTCATCCGCCTGCCGTTCATGGTGGAGGGCCTCGTCCAGGGCTTCGTCGGGGCGATCGTGGCGGCCGGCATCGTCCTCGTCGGGGACCTCGGGATCCGGGCGCTCCTGCACCGCTTCGCCGAGTTCCGGGGGGCGGTCGTGCCGAGCCACGACGTCGTCGTGACCGAGATCCTCGTGGTCGTGGTCGGTGTCGTCGTCGGCGTCCTCGGCTCGGCCATGGCGGTCCGCCGCTTCCTCACGGTGTGACCGGCCGGCCGCTACGCTCCCGGCCGTGAAGGGAGTGCTCCTTGCGGGCGGCACGGGCAGCCGCCTGTTCCCGCTCACCCGCATCACGAACAAGCACCTCCTCCCGATCGGTGACCGCCCGATGGTGAGCTACGGCATCGAGGCGCTCGTGACCGCCGGCATCTCCGAGCTCATGCTCGTCACCGGCGGGACCCATGCGGGCGAGTTCCTCCGCCTGCTCTCGAACGGGCGGGAGTACGGCCTCGACCTCCTCGTCTACGGCTACCAGGAGCGCCCGGGCGGCATCGCCGAGGCGCTCGGGCTCGCCCAGCACTTCGCCGACGGGGAGTCGGTCTGCGTGATGCTCGCCGACAACATCTTCGAGCGGTCGATCGGCCCCTCGATCGAGGCCTTCCGCCAGCAGGGGTCCGGAGCACGGGTGCTCTTGAGCGAGATCGAGGACGAGGAGCACCTCCGCCATCTCGGGGTGCCGGCCCTCACCCCCGACGGGCGCCTCGAGCGCATCGTCGAGAAGCCGACCGACCCGCCGAGCAGCTACTGCGTGACCGGCGTCTACCTCTACGACGCCTCGGTCTTCGAGGTCATCCCCACCCTCGTGCCCTCGCACCGGGGAGAGCTCGAGATCTCCGACGTCAACAACCACTTCATCGAGGCCGGTGAGATGTCCTACGACGTCATCGGCGGCTTCTGGGGAGACGCCGGCGAGTCGATCGAGGCGTACTACGCGGTGAACGACTTCGTCCGCCGGAACGGGGCCAACCACTGCTAGCACCGGCTCGCCGGCGACCACCGCCGCGCCCGGTCGTGATGTCGGCCCGGTGGCCAGCCGGGAGGGCGAGGCCGGCGCCACCCCGGCGGGCGACACAGGCCCCGTCTAGCCTGCGGACCCGTCCCACCCGCCGTCTTCTCTGGTGACATGTTGAGACTCCCCATGACCACTCCAGGCCGACACCGTTGACCGTCGTTCGGGACCCCTCCGAGGAGCGGCCCGTCCCGGGCCCCGGTCCTGTCCCTCCCGGGCACGAGCTCGTCTTCGTCCCGGCCGACCCTCCCAGAAGGGGCGGGTTCGCCTGGTACGACCCCGCGGGTGCCGCCGTCGGGGGCCCGGGCGTCCCCGGCCTCGACGTCGTCGTCCCCGCCGGCTCGCGGGTGCGCCGGCGCCGCCTGCCGGCCGCCCCCCTCCGCCTCGCCGACGCGCTCGCCGTCCTCGGGGAGCTCGAGCGAGGCGGGGCGACGTCGGCCTCCCTGAGCGCCCGGGCCTGGGCCCGGGCCCTCACGGCCGGCCTCGTCCTCCTCGCCCGGGGGCGGCTGTATCCGACCGTCTCGCCCGCCGGCTTCGACGCCTGGGCGGCCGGCCCGCTCG